>JBBQAX010000001.1:0-48886 GCA_038316905.1 Verrucomicrobiota bacterium
TTGATGGTTTTTGACGAACCTGAATCGACCAGCGCTTGCACGCGGCGGATGCGTTCCAATACTCCGCTGCAATCGCTCACGTTGTTGAACGACTCTGGGTTTATGGAATTCGCGCAGGGGTTGGCGATGAGAGTTTTGAAAGAAGTTCGAAGCAGCGACGACGAACGAATTGATTACGCGTTTAAGCTGTGTCTTTCGCGCGAGCCACAGTCGGATGAACGGGAACGGTTGAAGCAATTGCTTGATCAACAAATCAAGAGCTACGATTCGGCAGAGGATGAGGCGAGAGCGATTTTGCCAAAAAAACTCCCCGCAAATGTGAACGTGAAACAACTCGCCGCGTGGACGACGGTCTCGCGTGTGTTGCTGAACTTGGATGAAACAATTACCCGCGAATAACCATGTCTAAACATTTCTTCAATCCTGACCCGGCACTGGACATTCGCGAAGTCACGCGCCGCCAATTTTTTGGCAAGTGCGCGATGGGACTTGGCTCCATTGCGCTGGCTTCCATGTTGAGCGAACAGAAAATGTTTGGCGCGGAAGCAGTTAAATTGGTCAATCCGCTCGACCCGAAGGCGGGCAACTTCCGAGCGAAAGCGAAGAACGTCATTTTCCTGTTCATGGCAGGCGGCCCGAGCCAATTGGAGTTGCTCGATTACAAACCGAAGTTGAACGAGCTGAATGGTGAGCCGATTCCTGATTCGTTTTTAAAAGGCAAACGGTTCGCGTTCATGGATACGTTTTCCAAAAATCCGCCAAAGCTGCTCGGGTCGAAAAGAAAATTTGCGCGCTACGGTCAAAGAGGTGCTTGGGTTTCAGAACTATTTCCGCACACCGCATCCATCGTGGACGACATCACGATGGTTCATTCCTGCGCAACGGATGTGTTCAATCACGCGCCAGCGAAACTTTTTATGAACACCGGCTCGTCGCAATTTGGGCGACCAAGCATGGGTTCGTGGGTGACTTACGGCATTGGCAGCGAATCGAAAGATTTGCCTGGGTTCGTTGTGTTGCAATCCGGCCCGCGCGGTCCGCGTGGTGGCGCGGTGAATTGGGCGAGCGGATTTTTGCCGACGACGTATCAAGGCGTTCCGTTGCGCGGGCAAGGCGAACCGATTTTGAATCTCACCAGCCCGCAAGGCGTGAGCGCAAATCGCCAGCGCCAAACCATCGATGCGATTCGCGATCTGAATTTGAAACGACTCGTGGAAACGGGCGATGAAGAAATTCGCACGCGCATTTCCGCCTACGAAATGGCGTATCGCATGCAGAGCAGCGCGCCGGAATTGATCGATCTTTCCAGCGAAACTCAGAAGACCAAAGACCTCTACGGCATCAAGGAAGGCGAACCCTCCTTCGCGAGAAATTGTCTGCTCGCCCGGCGACTGGTTGAACGCGGCACGCGGTTCGTTCAGCTTTATCACACAAATTGGGACAGCCACGGTGGTCCCGGCGAAGATTTGGAAAAGTCCTTTGAAAAAATTACGAAGGAAGTCGATCAAGCCGGTGCGGCGCTCGTGAAAGATTTGAAACAGCGCGGCTTATTGGAGGATACACTGGTGATCTGGGGCGGCGAATTCGGTCGCACGCCGATGGGCGAAATCCGCGAACAAACCGGCCGCAACCATCACATTGATTCATTCACGATGTGGTTCGCAGGCGGCGGCGTGAAAGCGGGCGAGGTCATCGGCCAAACCGACGAACTCGGTTTCAGCCCCGTGGAAGATCGCTGCCACGTCCACGACATTCACGCGACCATTTTGCACTTGCTCGGACTTGAACACACAAAACTCACGTTCCGTTTTCAAGGGCGTGATTTTCGGCTGACGGATGTGCATGGCGAATTGATTACGAAGTTGCTGGCGTGAATAATCACGAGTCGAGAACCGTATGCCAAAGTTTGCAATCATGATACACGGGGTGAACTTCCTGATTCGAGATGCTGGCGCGATCGAACCGACGCTGATGGGATTCTATGTCAACGCGTATCTCGAAGTAGCCACAGCCCATGAAGCTGAGGCCCAAGCGATAGAATTGGTGCGCACCTCACCAAACCTTCGATCCACGGTTGTCAATCCCGCGCATAGCCCACCCCAGATGTTCGTGGAGGAAATTGCGGAGCTTACGGGCTGGCCCGACGACTACGCTATCCCTCTGAGCGGTTTTGTGTTCTATGACGATCCTGATGCTAGTTGGCGTAAAGAACCATAGGACGTCTAACTTCCAGGAGTCCGGCTATTTGGCCAATCTACTGCAACCACGTCAGCGCCGGTCGTTGCAACGTTTCGATAAAAAACTTTTTCATCCACGAATTTCGCGCGGCCTTCTTTCGTCTCCGTCGATGAAAGCGATGAAATCCAATTGCGCGTTGGTCGTTCCGCGTTCTTTTTGAATCGTCTCGCGCTGAAAGCGCAAAAACAGGCCAGCCCAGGGCAACGCCCTGAGTCAATTCAATCAAAAACCAAGGCCCTGAAAGGGCGGAGAATCGTCATCTTTTGTTGCGCCCTTTCAGGGCTTGAGTCATTTGGAAATCACCAACCCAGGGCGTTGCCCTGGGCTGGCTTGTCGCCCGCCTTTCAGGGCATGGATTATTGAAGCCACGTCAGCGCCGGCCGTTGCAACGTCTCGATAAAAACTTTTTCATCCCCAAATTTCGCGCGGCCTTTCTTTTCATCTCCGTCGAGGAAAGCGATGAAATCCAATTGCGCGTTGGTGGTTCCGCGTTCATTGGAAAATTTGCGGACAATTTCCAGCGCGGGAATTGTTTTCATTGTGAGAATTTCACGACGGAGCATTGGAGCGCGGATTGTCTCAATCCGCAGCGGCCCGCCCCGGTTGCGCTGCGAGTTGAGGACAACTCGCGCTCCGACTCTGATTGACCACCAATTCCATTGCAGAAGACATAAACAAAACGTAACTTTTAGAAGTCTATGAAATCGAAAAACGTCGAAGACATTCTAAACATCCGCCCGTTTAAACCATTCATCGTCGAAACAGATAGCGGAAAGAAAATCGCCGTTAAACACCTGGACTTTTTCATCCTCACCCCGCCAAGAAAAGACGCCGCAATTATCTTCAACGAAGATGGACACTTTACCATCGTCGATCTCGATAATATCTCATCCATCTCCTTCGGGGAAAAAACCGCTAAACGGTAACGACCAATTAAATCTAAAAAGCGTTTCCTGAGAGATCGGGAAACTTTTTTATCACTGCAACCACGTCAGGGCAGGGCGACGCAACGTCTCGATAAAAACTTTTTCATCCCCAAATTTCGCGCGGCCTTTCTTTTCATCTCCGTCGAGGAAAGCGATGAAATCCAATTGCGCGTTGGTGGTTCCAAGTTCGTTGGAAAATTTTCGGACGATTTCCAGCGCGGGCATCGTTTTCGTTCCAAGGATGTCCACAAGCGGGAATTGGATGTCACCGTCGTAGGCGCGATAAACCAATTCGGTGCAGACCAGTTTATCTGTCGTGAAAAAATCAAATTCAAAATCGTAGGGTTTGCCGACGTGGCTGAAGGCGCGCGCGATGCATTCGCGGGTTTTCGTTTCATCGAGTCGCGGGCGCACAACCGCCGCCGAATCGCCGCCGCCGATGGAATGTTCGAGTGAAGAAAAAATCACGCCTTCGCTGACCGATTCGATGATGACGTGTTCGTGGCCTGCTTCGTCGCGTTGCAAAAATTCCTCCCAATGCTTTTTCAAACGCGGATCGTCGAGCAGGCCGAGTCGTTCCAAATCTTTCGCCGTGCCGACGTAAAGCGCGGAGTGCGGCCAATAACCCGGCAGGAACGCGTTCGACAAAAACCAATTCCGCCGCTCGATGATGATGTCGCCGGGTTTCAGTTTGCCGCGAAGTTCTGAAACTTGTTCCGGTTGGATCAACGATTTTCCCTGACGCGGCGCGCGGATTTTAGCGTCACCAATCAGACACGAAATAAACGATTTGATTCTGTAAACCGGCTTTTTTCCTTGCGCCGCGGTATCGACGAGGGTTGCCTTCAAAGTTTCCTGCGCGAGAAATGGGCGAAAGCGCTCGGCGGATTCCGTCGCGCTTTTGATCGCGGCGTGAAAAGCGGCGTAAGGTGCTTTTCCTCTCTCTCCCCACGAGGCACGAGTGGGGAGAGAGTTGGAGAGAGGGGACTCCTCTCCCCGTCCCTCTCCTCCTTTGGGGGAGGAGAGGGAGAAGAAGCGGGCTTCCGCGTTCGCAGCAAATTCTTCGCTACCCATTTTGGGATTTGGATTCGGACCCAAACCATTCTGCTGAAACGCGGGTTGAAATTTTTGGTGTTTTTCCAGCGCGTCGGAAAGCACTTTGCGATTTTCCGGCTGAATCAAGTTGCGATGAATCGTGTCGAAGAGGTTCGGCGGAATTCCCCAGAGCGGTTCGGCTTCGTTCAATTTGCGAATTGCGTCGGAGTGCTGATGTTGCGAAACAAATTTCAGCGACGCTTCGTAAAGCGCGGCTCCGGCAGTCAGGCCGTTGAGAAATGTTCTCAGGCGCAATTTTTCGTCGGCTACGGTTTCGTAGGTTTGATATTTCCAGACGAGTCGCAGCAGGGCGGTGCGATAATTCAGGTAACTCAACAGAAGTTTGCGAATCGCGTCGTTGTCCGCTTGAGAATAATAAGTGCGTTTTTCAGAGACGAACTCGCGACGCATTTCCGCCGCGCGAATTTCCAGATCGCGCAGGCCGCTCAAAATATCGAGCAGCGCTTTTTCATCAGAGTCGAGTTGGGCGGACAAACTTTGCGTGGAAACGTGGCTCCAATCGGGGCCGGGAAATTGCAATTCTGCGAGGCGTTTGTCTTTGAAATGGTTGCTGCTCCAGAAAAGCGCGCCAATCGCCAGCGCTGAAATGACCGCCCAACGCAGCGCGATTTTGCGAACTCTTTGTCGCGTGATTTGTTTCTCCATAATGACAGGTTCTGGCGGAGAAATTTTGTCGTAAGCGCGGTCCAATTCTGAAAGCTGCTCGCGCAGGGCGCTTCGTTCGGCCCGAAGTTCGGCGATTTTCGACGGTTGCAGGAAGAGGAGGAAATGTTCTTTCCAGGTGCGGAAATTTTGTTTGGCGCGCCAGAAATAATTTAGCGCGAGAATGCCCGCGAACGGCATGGCGATGGCCCACGTCCACGCAACCCACGGCAGAAAATAGCCCACCATCCAGCGCCAGATTAAAAAATACCACGCGCCGTAAATCGGAATGCCGATTCCGAGTCGCGCCAGAGAAACCGTCATCTTCCCCGGTTGACGCAAGAGAGAAGTGATTCCACGCACGAGAAAAAACGGGACGATATTATGAATTGCGCCGAGGAATGCGGGAATGGAAACGAGGATTAGCCAGATCGTATTCCACGCCATGCGCGTGGGGCGACGCCAACCGCGTTTCCAGAGCAGCGGCGAATTCATTTTGATTCCGGTCGCGTGGAGTCTCTCGCGAAAACGTTTTATCCCAACGGCGAGGCGCGCGGCGCGGCGAGGATCGTGTTCGGCAAAATGATTGATGCCATCGGCGAGGCGTTTGCGTTGACGAATCGCGGCGATGGGTTCTTTTTTGTTTTCCGGTGGAACGAGAATTTCGAGATCGCGCAGAAACGGTTCCCAACTTTCTTCGCGTAAATGGACGACGACTTCTTTTAAGCGCCTGTCGATTTCGGCGGTCAATGCTCGAAGGATTTGATGCTCATCACCGGTTTGAGTCGCGAGCCATTCGTGGACAGGAATCGGTTCGCCGACGCGCACCCAGATGGAACTGCGAAAGCGTTCTTTGCGTTCGTAAT
This sequence comes from Verrucomicrobiota bacterium, assembly GCA_038316905.1. Lineage (GTDB taxonomy): Bacteria > Verrucomicrobiota > Verrucomicrobiia > Limisphaerales > CANJXF01 > CANJXF01. Next base: position 5,789 of record JBBQAX010000001.1, read on the forward strand.
TGATTCCTACGGGGATGATTTTTAAATCGCGCGCGCCGTTTTTTGCGGCGGCGAGGGCGATGCGCGCCGCGCCAGATTTTACGCGATCTACTTTGGTCGCATCATGCGATTTGCCTTCGGGAAAAATTCCAACGACTTCGTTGCTTTGCAAAAACTCGGCGGCGGCGGTGAGTGATTTTAAATTATTTTTGACCTGTTTGGAATCGTCGCTGCCCCGATAGGCCGGAACCATTCCGAGCGCGCGCAAAGCCGTGCCGAAAACGGGAATCTCAAAGAGCGGCGCCTTCGCCAAAAAATGAACGGGGCGCGAAGCGGCGATGCCGAGAATGACCGGATCGATCAACGAGTTGGCGTGATTGGCCACGAGGAGAACGGCGCCGGAGCCTGGAATCCGCTCGCGCTGGCTGATTTCAATTTTGGAATAATAAACTCGAACAAGGCTGCGAATGGCGGCGCGAATGAAACTGAAATTTTCTGATGCGCTCATTGGCCAAATTAAATGAGCTGAACCACAGATGGACTCTGATGAACGCAGATGGGAAGTTGAGAATCAAAGATTTCCTGCCCGTGACATAATCCGCGCAGAAAGTATCCCTTGCACCGGTCACGCTGTTCCGGATTCTTTTTATCTGCGTTTATCTGTGTCCATCTGCGGTTCATTTATTTGCTAAGTTCGTGGAGTAAATGATGGACGAACGCAACGTTATCGCATTGGAGATATTGCATTGCCCCGCCCATGCGCGAATAGCTTTTGCAGAAGCGCAAATAGTAAGCGGGATGGTTTTTCGGCGGTTCACCTTTGGTCCAATCCCAGTTCCCACCGTCCTGCAAATCAACGACGTAGATCGTGTGATCGTGAACGATTTTGCGCTCCGTTTGAATGCGCAGATTGTTCACGCAACTGATGCTTTTTTCGAAGACCTGAGGCCCCATAATTGCGGAGCCAACGGAAAGGACCACGCCGCCATCGAGTTTTTCCACGGCGCTTCCGAACTGCGCGAAATCGATGGTCGCGGCGCGACCGATCACCGCGCCGTTGAACATCGGATGATTCGAAATGATGTCGTAACCGATGCCGGGGTGGACGGTCAGCGGGATTTTATTTTTGTAAGCCTGCGCAACGACGGAAGAATCTTTCCACGGATGTTTAACTTCATGGCGGCCAGCAGCGAGTTGATGGACGCGCATGGTTTGGAGCAAGTCGGCGCGCGCAGGAGAGAGCGGATTTGATGGCTCACATTTCAAAGACGCTTCCAGTGATTCAATCGATGGAAGAGTGACGCCATCTTCGACAATAAATTTGCCAAGGCTTTCGCCGTATCCACGTTGTTCAAGCGCGCCAGCAAGCAAAGCCAGATGAATATTGCGACCCGTTTCATCCCATGTTCCAAACGTTCCGGTCGCGACATTTGCTTCCACGCTTTCCTCGGTGCGACCCAGAAAGGCGAGTTCCCAATCGTGAATCGTTCCCGCTCCGTTGGTCGCAAGATGCGTAATCCACCCCTGCCGCATCAATTCGATTAGGATTTTTTGCCCGCCATTTTTGAGGAGATGCGCGCCGTAAATCAACATGACGCTGGCGTCGCGTTTGCGAGCGTCGGAAATGTTTTTTGCACACTGCTGAATTCTTTCCAGATTTATCGTGTTGCACGGAGCTGGAACGGAATTGGGATCAACAAAAAGAGTTTCAACGCGCGTTTTACTGGCACGTTGTTCGAGCGGAAAAACTTCTAGCTTCGTCAAATCCAGCGGCTTATTCATGGTTGTGAAGAGGCGAAGGAAACATTTGCTCGCAAGTAAAAATGCTTTCTCATAAAAAGTCCATCGTTTCGCAACCAATATGAACACCAACGGCCTCAACACTGCCATCCAGTGGAAAGAAAAAGCAGTCAATTATCTCTTCGAACACGCCGGAGGAATTATCGCTGCCATATTTATTCTTGTTGCAGGGCTATTCATCGCGAGCTGGGTCGCAAAATTAATATTGCGTTCCCTCGAAAGGAGAAACCTGGAGCAGCCGCTACGGATGCTGATTAGCCGGGTCATCCGCATCGTCATAATGGCATTCGCGTTGTTCGTTGCGCTCGCAACCTGCGGCGTCAATCTTCTTCCGCTGGTCGCTGGTATTGGCGCAGTCGGCGTGGGCGTTGGATTGGCGATGCAAGGCGTGTTGGGTAATCTAGTCGCCGGGTTGATGATTATTTTCACAAAGCCATTTCGCATCGGCGAATATATCGACCTGCTGGGCGAAGAAGGCGTGGTGACGCAAATCGAACTTTTTGTCACGACCCTGGTGCATCCCGATCGTTCGCGCGTCATCATACCAAATCGCAAAATTGTTGGAGAAATTTTGCACAATTATGGAACCATCCGGCAGCTTAACCTTGAAGTAAACGTCGCGTACTCGACGGACCTGGCCAAAGCGCAAGCCGCTGTGCGCGAAGTGTTGGCCGAAAATTCGCGCGTGTTGAATGACCCGGTGGCGTACGTGGGTGTGACGATGCTGTCCGATTCCTCAATCCTCATCTCGGTGAAACCGTGGACGAATGTGACCGACTTTGGCATGGCTCGAATCGAATTGAATCAATCCATTGTGGAAAAATTCAGGGTCAAAGAGATTTCGATTCCATTTCCACAACGCGAAATTCGCGTGCTCAATCAACCCAACGCTGCGTAACCAATTATGATGCCAATCACGCATTCTTCACGTCGCGCATTTGTCAAAACGGTCGCCCTCGCCGGGGCCGCAGCGGTGTTTTCTGAAAAGCTGTTCGCACAAGAAAATCCGCCGCCGCGCAAAATCAAACTTGGCCTCGATAACTTCGCCGTGCGCGCGATGAAGTGGAACGCGTCGCAACTGATCGACTACGCCGCGTCGCTGAAAACGGAATCCCTTTTCATCAGCGATTTGGATGCGTTTGAAAATTTGGAGAATGCGTATCTGGAAAACTTGCGGAAAACAGCGGCGGATAAAGGTCTGCAAATCCACGTCGGCACCTGGAGCATTTGCCCGACTTCCAAATCGTTCAGGAACAATCGCGGGACGGCGGAGGAGCATCTGGCTCTTGGAATTCGAGTTGCGAAAGCGCTCGGTTCGCCAGTCATTCGTGTGACTCTTGGAAATGGAGACGATCGCAAAACGGACGGCGGGATCGAGGCGCGAATCGCTGACACTGTGAAAGTTTGCAAAGCATGCCGCGGCCAGGCCATTGACGCCAATGTGAAGGTCGCGGTGGAGAATCATGCGGGCGATCTGCAATCGCATGAACTTGTGACGCTGATTAAAGCGGCGGGAAAAGATTTTGTCGGTGCCAATATGGATTCTGGAAACGCGGTCTGGACGATGGAAGATCCACTGGAAAGTTTGCAAACGCTTGCCCCTTATGTCGTGACCACAAGCCTGAGAGATTCAGCCATTTGGGAGTCGGACAACGGCGCAACCGTTCAATGGACCGCGATGGGCGAGGGGAATACGGATTTGAAAGCCTATTTCAAACGCTTCGCGGAGTTATGTCCCGGCGTTCCTGTTCACATCGAAACGATTTCCGGTTTCAACCGCGAGATTCCGTATCTCAAAGACGATTTTTGGAAAGTTTGGCCGAATGCGAAAGCTTCGGATTTCGCGAAATTTCTCGCGCTCGCTAAAAAAGGAAAAGCCCGCGAACCACATAAATCCGCCAACCAGGAAGCCGAGCAGGAATATCAAAAGGGCGAAATTGAGCGAAGCATCAAATACTGCAAAGAAGTTCTGGGATTGGGCTAGTTCGCCAGAGTTTTCTTACGGTACAAAATAAAAAATGCCGGAATGGAGTTACCCATTCCGGCTTTGTTTTTCTGACTCGAATTATTTGACGGCGTCTTTGGCTTTTTCGCCGGCGTCTTTCACTGCTTCGCCGGTTTCTTTCGCTGCGTCATCAATTGCTTCGCCCGTCTTTTCCATCGGGCCTTTTTCTTTGCAGCCGATCACGGAAACTCCGCCGATCAGAACAGCAACCAACAGGGCATATTTTAGTAATTTCATATTGTTTGTATTTAAGGTGCGTGTAACCAACTACGTTTTCGCGGGTTCGGCAATGATTTTGTTCAAACTTACCTCCCTGTTTCGGCAGCGTTTCCAAGTGTGAGAATATAAGAAACGGTCACCTCAAATTAACTCTGAGGCGAGCTCAGCTTGAGGCCGACAATGCCGGCAACAATCAACGCAATGCAAACGAGGCGCATGGCGTTTCGCGGTTCATCAAATACGAAAATGCCGATCAGCACAGTTCCAACCGCGCCGATGCCTGTCCAAACGGCGTAAGCAGTGCCGATCGGCAGAGAACGAAGCGCAAGCGAAAGGAAAATAAAACTGACGATCATAAGCGCGACCGTCGCCACGCTGGGCCAGAGCCGAGTCCAGCCATTGGTTTGTTTAAGACCAATCGCCCACGCGATTTCGAAAACCCCTGCCAAAACTAGATAGAACCAGGACATATTTTGAAACGAAAATATTAAAGCCGCGGGTATTTGTGGAACGCACGTCGTCCTTCTTTCTGCGGCGTGTCTCACTCTAAAAGGTGAAGGGTATGTGTCAAGAAACGCAGCGTTTTTAGGCGTGTTTGTTTTGGTTAAAAACTTGTTTCACGTCGATGCGGCTGCTTTATTGGGCGAGCTTTTCATCGTGAACGTTATTGACCCAACCAAATCTGCGAACCGCGCTCAAAGTCGTCGAAAAACCAAAGCGTTTTCCGAGATTGAAGTCTGGCGTGCCATCGGCGCTGGTTGGAAACAATTGCACGGAAATTTCCGCGAGTCCGGCGTTAGTTTTGAATGGCACGAATTCACTACGGACGAACCGCTGGACTGGGCTGAGAGTTTTCATCCGGGAAGCCTGGAAATCTGTTTCAACCTCTCAGGTTGCGGAAGTGTCTCATGCGGTTCATCCCGTGCCGAATACACGCCGTTGACGGCAGGCTTTTACAGTCGCGGCAGTGGTGCAATGGAAGCCGTGCGAAATGCCAACGAACAACATCACTTTCTCACGATTGAATTTGCGCCCGAATTTCTGCGCCAACATTTGAGCGGTAAACTGGATTTCCTGCATCCGCTGGTGAAAGGAATTGTCTCAGGTGAAAAACCAATTTCGGGTGTGACCTCAGCCGCCCGTTTAACAAGTCGCCAGCGGGATCTGATTTTCGGTTTGTGCGAACCGCCGGTGATTCAGGCAGCGCAATCGATTTGGTATCAGAGTCGGGCTTTGGAGTTGATGGCGGAATTCTTCTTTCAGTCACCAAAAAAGGAGTTGTTTTGCGTCCGACAAAATCAGGTTTCTCGTGAGCGGGTTGATCGGGTTATCAAAATTTTGCAGGATAAATTATCGGAGCCACCGTCGTTGGAAGAAATCGGGCGCGAAGTGGGATGCAGCCCGTTTTATTTGAGCCGCACTTTTTCCAAGGAAATGGGGCTGACGATTCCGCAATATCTCCGACAAATTCGGATGGAAAAAGCGGCGGCGCTGTTGAAGTCAGGAAAATTCAACGTAACGGAAGTGGCGATGGAAGTGGGTTACTCAAGCCTGAGTCATTTCAGCACGGCATTTCACCAGACTTTTGGATGTTGTCCCGGTTTGTATCCGCTGGCTCCCAATCACAGCGGAGTCGGAAAACTCCAGAAATAGTTACTTGTTGGTTGAAGCGGCCCGGGCTCGCAATGCGTTCAAATCGTTAACAACCGTGTTGTAATTCGACCCGAGCTGATTGTATTTCACCACCGCTGCATTTAGGTCGTCCGCCAGTTTTTGAATTTCCGCATTACTTTCCGCTAAGCGTTTATCCCGTGCTGCCACCGCGTTGGTCCATTGGGCTAAACTATTCTTCAATCCATCCCGTTCGACTGTGAGAGCGTCTATCTTCGTTTCGTGTCCCAAAGATTTGTCGGTCTGCTCTTTCAGGTTCACGGTGGCGCGAGCCAATTGTTCGCGAAACGTTTCTAAATCGTCGGCGGTTCCTTTCAGTTTCTTCGATTGCTCTTCGATCTGAGTGGTTTGTGAAATCGACGTTTTTTCCAATTGGTTAACTTCGAGATTCAACCGCCGATTCATTTGCCACTGGAAAACGTACAACGCCGTCAGCGCGAGCACACCTAACAAATTCACGAATTGTAGCCAACGATTCATGGTTTAGCTGCGCCTGGGTTTTCAGGACGAATTTCAAACGCCACATTTTGAATTCCCGCAGCGCGAACCACGTCCAGCACGCGAACAATATCGCCGTGACGTGCATCGACATCGCCGCTGATGAAGACGCGTGGTTCCGCGTTCGTTTTTTGCAATCCAGCCAGCAGCAAAGCCAGTTCGTTATTCCCAACCGGCTTCGTGTCCATAAAAACCAGTCCCGCTTTATCGACGGAAATATTGACGAAATCCTTTTTGGATTCGGCGGTTGCCGTCGTGGCGGTGGGCAGATTCACTTTCACACTTTTCATGTTCACCATGCTCAAACTCACGAGCATAAACGCCGCGAGCAGAAAAAACATGATGTCGATCAACGGAATAATCTCGATGCGCGCTTCTGCACTTTCCGGCGGCAATTTTGATCCAAGTTTGACGGGCATAAAATCTTCAGAGTTTAAATGCGGTCGCTTCCGTTCCTTTTGCAACCGCACGTTGCCGGGAAAATTCTTCAAGGTCGTGGCCGTGATGTTTGGCGGAAATCACGAGTAGTTCGACGTGGTTGATCGTGCGTTCGAGTTGCGCGCGGAAACGGCTGAGTCGGCGATTAAAATAATTGTAGGGCAGCAAACAAAGTATCGCGATGCCCAGTCCGCACGCCGTCGCAATCAACGCTTCGGCAATGCCGCCGCTGACTTTTGTGGCGGCGAGTTGGGCGTCGCCGACAAAATTAAACGAGTGCATAATTCCGACGACGGTGCCGAGCAAACCGAGCAGCGGCGCGAGCGTGATGAGCGTGCCTAAAACCCATTGCAAACGTTCGCCATGTTCCAATTCGTCAGAGGCGCGCAATTGCATCGCGCCGAGCATGGAACTGTGCGCGTGAATCAAACCTTCGTGGACGGTTTTGAGAAATGGATCGTCGGTGTTGGCGGTTAGTTTTACTGCGTTTTCGAAATTCCCAGAAGCAATCGCGTCGAAACTTTCGTTGAGTTCGGCAGATTGAGTGCGGCGTTGCAGGCTGAACCACCAGAGCGAACGTTCGGTGACAACGACGAGCGCGCCGAGCAAAGCCACGAGAATGGGCCACATGATCGGGCCACCACGCACAAAATAATCGACCACGATATTTGCGAAAATTGGAGTCATAAAATTAAACTTATTTTATTAAGGACCGCGGGCTTAAGCCCGCTTCACTGCGACCGTAGCCGCGCTCGCTAGAGGGTGGCGTTGTTAAATCTGAATCGAAAACCACGCTCTAGCGAGCGCGGCTACGGTTTTAATCTCTCATCTGAAAACGTATCGCCACTTCATACAGACGCAAACTGCCCGACGCAAATCGCCAGCGTTCCCGCACGGCGCGCACGGCGGATTCATTCAGCAACGTCCACGGCGACGGCGATGCGGTTTCGGCGGAAAGCACGCGGCCATTTTCGCCGACGGTAAATCGCACGAGGACCACGCCTTCCTGTCCTTCGCGTCGCGCGCGCGCGGGATATTCCGGCGCAGGTTGTTTTCCTTCGCCCTGACCGAACGTCAAAGTTTGAGCGGGCACGGCGGGAGCGGCGGTCGTTTGCTCAACTGGTTTTGACGCGCTTGCCGATTTTACATCCACAATTCTCGCGGGCGCTTCGACCGGCACAGCAAACGCGACAGCGGGCGACGGTTCGGCGACGGCAATCATCGGCGGCGCTTTCGGAATTTCCAACGGTTTTATGGCGGACGGTTGCGGCACGATTGCGGTTTGAGGAATTATTTCAGGAGGAATTGGCGCATCGGTCAGTTCGACTTTGATCAACTCGGCTTGCGTCGTCGGCGGCGCGACTACCGGAATTTTCGGGCGCATGTAGGGAAAAACAAATCCCACCGCGCCGATGACGAGACAAAGAATCCAGAGAACCAGCGTCAACAAAGCGCCCAACGATGGCGAACGATTTGTCTCCAAATCAGAATGAGGGATCGCGCGCGTCATAAATTTATCGCTAAAACTCCTAGCAACCGAGGTGACGAGGCTCAAATATTTCAGTTCCCCTCGGGATAGCGGCAAAAAATTAGAGACCCGTCACCTCGGCTGCTACTTTTAAAACAGGCTGAGTGAAATTACACGACAACCGAGTCCTCTGCTCTCGTCGAATTGCTAAATACTATTGTTCACTTGCACTCGATTCAAACGGGTGTTGAGTTCCCTCGTCCTTAATAGGCAAACGACAAGCCCGCGTAAAAATTTCTGCCATTGGCCGGATCGATGCCGTTGCTGCGAACGCGGGAATAATAATCTTCATCGAAAATATTATTGATCCCGGCGATGACGCTCACCATTTCTTTGTAAACTTTCACTTCCGCCGTCAAATCCCAAACCACGTAGGAGGGAATGCGAAAGTTCGCGGAGTTCGCGTCGTCCGCAAAATGGCTTCCGACGAACGTGCCGAGCATCGCTATTTTGACGCGATTGCCCCAGCGATAAATTCCGCCTGCGCGCACCAGATAATCCGGCGCGTATTGCGGAGTGTTTCCCTCGACTGGTCCGGAAATAAATTCGGCATCAAGGAGTTCTATATTTCCGTAAAGGTTGAACGAACTGATTCTTTCGCCGTGTGTGGTGTTGGCCAGTTCGTCATAAAGACCGATCAAATTCAAATCCACCGCAGCGTCCAAACCTTTGTTAATGGAATGACCGACATTTTGTAAATTGTTGCCGACGCGCCCGAAACGGTCTTGGTAATCGATTAGAAAAAGACTCGTATCAAACGTGAGCCAACTTTGCGGTGTGCCACGCACGCCGATTTCGTAAGTCCAGGTTTTGCTCGGATCGAGGCTGCTGCTGATGGTGTCGTTGACTCCAAGCGGAACGGCGTCGGTATAAGTTTTCGCTTTGTATCCCTGGGAAACATTTCCGTAGAGATCGATTTTTTCGGTCAAATCGTAATTCAAGCCCAAACCCACCAGGGGAACGACGTCCGTGTAGGAATCGTCCGATAAATTGGCTTTGGGTGTCGGAACTTCGCCGGTTCCAAGATTGAGTTTTTCTTCAATGCTCTGGTGAATGGTTTCCAATCGCACGGCAGGCGTAACACTCAAACGATTGAAGCTAAATTTATTTTCCACGAAAACTGAACCGGCGAGAGTGTCGCGCTGGGATTTTTGTCGAAGCGTTCCGTCCTCGGCGTCCGGGCTGTTTCCCCGGCGAACGGTGAACGGCGAATCAGAATAATACGTGCTGAATCCGCCCGCCAAAGTGTGTTCCTCGCCCCACGCCGACCAATCGTGACGCAATCGAACGTCGCTGCCCGCCGTGTAAAATTCCTGCAGTTGAATCACATTATTATCTGCGCTAGGCCCAGTGGGCAACGTGCCGAAACCTGTTCCTTGTTGCCGTTTGCTGAAGCGACCGTAGTAGCCGCCGTAAGCCGTCGCCGTCAGCAAAGTTTGATCGGAAAAATCATGCTCGAACGTCAACGACGGCATGTAACGCTCGACGCGCACACGATCAAAGTGATTTTGGGTGGCGTCGCGATTCGCGTGGTAGTTGAGTCGGCCCGGCCCCGTCGCCAGCGTCAGCCCGCCCGGTTCGCCGCTGTCCGCGCTGAACGCGTCCATGTTGAAAATCCAGCGCGTTTCTTTTTGCGCGTCGAGAACGAGTTTGAAACTGCCGCCCAATGTTTCGAAATCGCCGTTGTCCTCGCGAAAACTATCGCCCGAACGACGACTGAAATAAGCGAGATAACCGAGCCGCCCCACCGTTCCATCAACCGCCGCATAAGTGGAAACCAGATTGTCCGAGCCAAAAATTTGTTTGGCGTTGACTGCCCATTCGCGATCGGTGCGCGGCATGTGCGTCACGTAATTCAACGCGCCCGCCGGTTGCGGCCCGTAAAGCAGGGACGCTCCACCGCGGAGAAATTCGAGGCGATCAACCGATTCAAAAGGCGGCGCATAGTAAACCGTTGGATAACCAAACAGATCGGCGACAAACGGAACGCCATCTTTTAAGACGAGGAGGTTCTGCGTTTCGTGCGGATCGCCGATGCCGCGCGAGCCGATACTCAGCAAACTTGGATTCGACAATTCGCTGACCAACAAGCCGGGCGTTTGGGAAAGCGCCTGGCGATAATTATCCGTCTGGATTTGCGGCATCGCGTCGAAATCGATCACGGAAGTTTTTTTGCCGGAATAGATTTTCGTGCCGACGACTTCAGGGAGAAACGGCCCTTGAACTTTTTCCTCATAACCGGCTTCGCCTGTGACCACCATTTCAGGGAGACGAATCGAAGTGTTGGTGGATGGCGTTTCCTGCGCTACGCCGCTGCCGGCAATTTGCAAAATAATAACGGCTGCCGCAGCCTGCATCACAAGGGGGCGGAAAATTTGACGAACGTGGGCGAAGCCGGTGACTTTTAAACTTTTCATGTGGGCGCAGTCTATCGAACAAAAAAAAATCCGCTCTCGGCAGGTTGCTAAAGATTGTCGTTTGGTTGCGCTTTGACGAACGCTTGCGGAGTGACGCGCCCTACCTTCAATGCCAAAAGGTTTTTGCGCTTTTCTTTCAATCACTCAGCTTTACTCTCCGACGCGATTAAATGGCTCTGCAACTTTTCAACACTCTCTCGCGCTCCGTCGAAGAATTTCGTCCGCTTGATCCCGCCGGAAAAAAAGTCGGACTCTATTGCTGCGGGCCGACTGTCCATGACTTCGCGCACATCGGAAACTTTCGCACGTTTGTTTTCACCGACCTCGTCCGGCGCTATCTGGAATTCAAAGGATTTGAAGTCCAACACGTGATGAACATCACGGACATCGAGGACAAAATCATTAAACGCGTCCGCGAAAACAAAACGACATTGCGCGAATTCACGGGGAAATTTGAGGCTGCGTTCTTTGAAGATTTAGCCGCTTTAAATTGTCTTCGCCCGCATCAAACACCGCGAGCGACGGAACACATTGCCGAAATTATTTCGCTGATCGAAAAACTGGTCGCGCGCGGCATCGCTTACAAAGCGAACGACGGTTCGGTTTATTTCAGCATCGAAAAATATCGCGGCTGCGGTTGCAACTACGGGCAGTTGGTAAAGTTGAATTTCGAAGGAATGCGTGCGGGCGAACGCGTCAGCAGTGATGAGTATGAAAAAGAATCCATCGCCGATTTCGCGCTTTGGAAGGCGCGCGTGCCGGACGACGGCGATATTTTCTGGCCGAGTCCCTGGGGCGAAGGCCGTCCCGGCTGGCACATCGAGTGCAGCGCGATGAGCATGAAATGGCTCGGTGCGAGTTTCGATCTCCACCTCGGCGGCGAAGATTTGATGTTTCCGCATCACGAGGATGAAATCGCGCAAAGCGAAGGAGCAGGGGTGCAATCCGACGGAAAACCGTTCGTCAAACATTGGATGCACGGAGCGCATCTGCTCGTGGAAGGAAAGAAGATGAGCAAGTCGCTCGGAAATTATTTCACGCTGCGCGATTTGTTAGCCAAAGGTTTTAGCGGTCGCGAAATCCGTTACCTCCTTTTGTCCGCGCATTACCGCGAGCAATTCAATTTTACGTTGGAAGGGTTGACTGGTGCTCGTCACGCTTTGGCGCGAATCGATGAATGTCTTGCGAAGTTGCGCGAAATTGCTGGAAGCATCAAAGCATCGGCAGACGGAGAATTGCTCCAGAAATTTTCTGAATCGCTCGATCATGATTTAAACATTTCCGGCGCGTGGGGTGTGATCTTTGAATGGGTGCGGGAAACGAACCGATTGATCGCTGCGAACCAATTGCCCGGTGAAAAAGCCGCTGCGGGATTGGCTGCATGGGAAAAAATAAATTCCGTCCTCGGTTTTTCGGCTGTTGCAGAAGCAGAAATTCCCCCTGAATTGACCGCGCTTTTGGACGAACGCAACGCGGCGCGCAAAACCAAAGATTTCAAGCGCGCCGATGCCATTCGCGACGAATTAAAATCCCAGGGATGGGTCATCGAAGACACGCCCAAAGGCGCGCGGTTGAAAAAGATTTAAAAACTACGAATGGACACGAATCAGCACGAATTAGAAAACAAACCGCGAAATACACGAAATACACGAACGAAAATACTTTCTGATTTTCGCGTGGTTCGCATGGTTCGCGGTTGCAACCAATTGTGTTCATTCGTGTTTATTCGTGATTGCCGATTATGAAAGGACTTTTCATCACCTTTGAAGGCACTGAAGGCAGCGGCAAATCAACGCAGATTATCACGTTGTTCAATCGCTTGCGGACGCATGGCAAGGTCGTTCGAGTGTTGCGTGAACCGGGCGGAACGCCCATAGGCGAAGAAATCCGTCATACCCTCAAACACAGCGAAGCCAACCACGCGATGACCAGTGAAGCGGAGCTGTTGCTCATGAACCCCAGCCGCGCGCAAATCGTACGTGAAGTCATTCGCCCCGCGCTGCTCGCTGGAGAAATTATTTTGTGCGACCGCTTCTATGATTCCACCACCGCTTATCAAGGTTATGGACGCGGACTCGATTTACAGAAAGTTTCGGAGATAGTTGATTTTGCCGTTGGAGAAACAAAACCCGATTTGACCCTCCTTCTCCATGTTCCAATTGAAGTCAGCGAAGCGCGCCGTCAATCACGACAGGCCGTGTTGTTGGAAGTTCCGCAGAAAGAAGATCGTAAGCAGCCTCTGCCGTTGCCCTTCAACGGCCAGGTGCGTGACCGCATGGAGGAAGCCGATCGAGGTTTTTTCGAGCGCGTGGAGAAAGGTTATCAAGCCATCGCCACCGCCGATCCCGAACGGATCAAGCAAATCGACGCCACTCAATCCAAGGAATGGATCAGCGAAGAAGTTTGGAAGCGCGTGGAGCCATTGCTCAAAAAAGCCCAAGCCAGCCGTTGACAAAAGCGCGTATTCCGATACCGTTTGCCGCTCTGAATTAAAAGAATTTATGCCGAATACAAAATCTGCCGGACGTCGCATGCGCAACAGCGCGCGGAAACAATTGCAAAACAAAAGCGTCAAGTCGCGCCTAGGGACGTTGCAAAAGAAATATACGGATTTCGTGACCGCAGGTAAGAAAACGGAAGCGACCGCCGCTTACAAAGATTTGACCTCGGCCTTGGATAAGGCTGCGAAGACCGGCACGGTTCATCGTTCAACGGCGAGCCGCAAGAAATCCCGTCTCGCTCTGCGCCTGAACAAGGTGAAATAATTTCTGACGTTTCAATAATCAAGCACTCCAATCTGGAGTGCTTTTTTATTTCATCGGTTGTTCCGCTGTGTCGACTTTTCCCTTAACTTATTGTGCAATTGGTCCGGTAATTATTTTGCCATTTAGCGACGCGCAAGGTCATCTTCGAAATGAAATTGCCGAGATCACCATCAAAAAGGTTGCATTCGTTTCCAACAGTTCTTCCGCCATGTAAGAATGGTCTGCCATCGGAAAGGGTTTGCTTTTATCAACAAGAAACCCAAGGGCCCAAAAAATCCCTGCGATCATCATTACCTTCCCGGATCGGGTTGCTATCCACTGAAGAAAAACATTCCACGTTGATTTCGCGTGGCGGGCAAATGCCAGAAGAATGCACAACCAGCTGAGAGCGAGCACGCTGTTACGGAAAATTCCTTTAAACAAGAATGTCAGCCACCAAACGTCGAACGGACGCACATCGAACTCCAAAAAAAAGAAATTGAAGTGCAAAAGGATAATGGCCCAAACGAGAATTCGAGATCCAGAATTCGCGATACGATTCAAAGAGATTCCCCATAAGATTGCAGCGGAGAGCAGGCAGGCGACCTGAAAATTTTCCATCGGCCCGTGTTCGCGAAAGATAGTAGGCTGGAACCGTAGCAGTAAGAGCCAGAGAAAACTTTGGACCGCGGCACCGGCGAACAAAAGCAAACTGAAGATCACTGGGGTTGGTCTTGAAAATTCAGCCTTACGAGACCGCTGGTTCGCTTGATTGGGGCGTTCTTTGTTCAGGCGAGAGGAGAATGATTATGTCGCCGAAATTTCGCAAGCTCCTGTTTGCTTCTAATCCGAACAAACACTGAAGTGAGAAAATCAGCGCTGCTCTTTAACTAGCTTGCCGCGATGCTGCTTTAAATAACTTTGCAACTCGACAATCGACTCCACCTGAGTCGTAACTCTCTTTTGATCGAGGGTTTTGCAGTGTTTGAAGTGCGTTAAATGCTTGCCGACGCCAACAATGATAATTTGTGATCCCGCCAGTTGCCAGAGTTGATCTTTTTCTAAAATGTAGATGTTTTTCGTAATGTGCTAATCTACCAGAACTCTGAGTATTTTCAACCGGCCGAGTGAGCTTTTTAGCACTTGAGAACTATGGAATGCGGCCCATTAGAAGTCCGGGTGAGGATACCCTTTTTAGACAGGGTCAGCGCAAAAAATCATTGTCCCGTTTTGCCGGCGCCACTAGCTTTTGACCACATTTATGTCCGACAAAATTTTCAAATACGTGGCTAATCTATGGAACGATGCCGAAACATCGAAGCTTGATGCAGCAGAGCGTCTTGTTTATCGCTCCAATAAACTCGGAAGCGACCAGCGCATCACGAATACGGGCGGCGGAAATACCTCCGCGAAACTCGATGAAACCGATCCGCTGACCGGTGAAAAAGTGGAAGTGCTTTGGGTGAAAGGCTCTGGGGGCGATCTTCGGACTTCCAACAAAGAAAACTTCGCCTCGCTCTATCAAAGCAAGTTGATGTCGCTGCAAAAAGTATATGGAGCCGCAAGCGAGAAAGGGCCGAAAACGCCCGCCGAAGACAACATGGTAGCGATGTATAATCACACCACGTTCAATCTGAATCCGCGCGCGTCGTCCATCGACACGCCCTTGCATTCATTTATTCCGTTCAAGCACGTCGATCACACGCATCCGAACGCGGCGATTTCCGTCGCCGCTTCGGAAAATTCGGTGAGGCTCACAAAAGAAATTTACGGCGACGAAGTGATTCATACGCCGTGGCTGCGTCCGGGTTTTGAACTCGGACTCGCGATGCAAAAAATTTGCCAGGAAAACCCGAACGCGAAGGGAATCATGATGGGCCAGCACGGCCTCATCAATTGGGACAATGACGATAAGAAATGTTATTTTCTTTCGCTCGAACTGATTGATCGCGCAGCGCAATTCATCGAAACGCAATACGCCAAAAAAGGCGGCGATGCGAAAGCGTTCGGCGGGGCGCTTCATGAATCCTTGCCCGAAGCGACGCGCAGAAAAGTTTTCTCAAAACTTTTGCCGTGGTTGCGCGGACAGGTCAGCCAGCAGAAACGTTTCATCGGCACGATTCAAGATGACGAGAAGATTTTGCGCTTCGTAAATTCCAAGGATGCGGAGCGTTTGGCGGAGTTGGGGACGAGTTGTCCAGATCATTTTCTGCGAACGAAAATCAAACCTCTTTATGTCGCGCTGGAAAAAACTGCGCCCAAGACCGATGCAGAAATTGAAACGTTCGTATCTTCACTGAAAACCAAACTCAGCGATGGCTTGAAAAAATATCGCGCCGACTATGCGACGTATTACAACAAGTGCAAACGCCCTGATTCTCCGGCTATGCGCGATCCGAATCCCACAGTGATTTTGATTCCCGGCCTTGGCATGGTCGCGTGGGGCAAAGATAAAAGTGAATCGCGCGTCACTGCGGAATTTTACAATTGCGCGGTGGAGGTAATGCGCGGTGCCGAGGCGATTGATAAATATATTTCGCTACCGCAACAGGAAGCGTTTGACATCGAATATTGGCTCTTGGAAGAAGCGAAGTTGCAACGCATGCCAGCCGAAAAAGAATTGGCGCGGCAGGTTATCGTGGTGGTGGGCGCAGGATCTGGCATCGGAAAAGAAGTTGCGCATCGGCTTGTAAAAGAAGGCGCTCACATTGTTTGCGTGGATCTAAATGCGGACGCTGCCAAAGCCACGGCCAAAGAGATCACTGACAAATACGGTTTGGGAATCGGGGTAGCTGGAACGGGAATTTCAAACAGCGGCCCAGCCATAGGAATCTCCGCGAACATTACAGATCGAGCGAGCGTTCGCGCGATGTTGGATGAAGTTGCGCTCGCTTACGGCGGGTTCGATTCCATAGCGGTGACGGCTGGGATTTTTGTGGCACCGGACACGACCGGACATATTCCTGACGAGAAATGGGCGCTGACATTCGCGATTAATGTCACGGGCGGTTATATCGTGGCGGATGAAGCTGCGAAGACATGGAAAGAGCAGGGGCTGAGCGGCAGTCTCGTTCTCACGACGAGCGCCAATGCTGCTGTGGCTAAAAAAGGCTCGGTCGCTTACGACACGTCCAAAGCCGCAGCGAATCATTTGGTGCGCGAATTGGCCATGGAACTTTCTCCTCTTGTTCGGGTAAATGGAGTTGCTCCCGCTACCGTTGTGCAAGGAAGCGCGATGTTCCCGCGCGACCGCGTGATTGCGAGTCTTGCGAAATACAACATTCCCTACACCGCAGACGAAGCGACTGATTCTCTGACAACGAAGCTGGCGAAATTCTACGCCGATCGCACGTTGACGAAATCTCCCATTACACCTGCGGATCAGGCCGAGGCGTTTTTCCTTTTGCTCACGAAACGATTGAGCAAAACGACGGGACAAATCATCACCGTGGACGGCGGATTGCACGAAGCATTCTTACGATGATTCAAAGAAAGCGTTCTCCAAATTTGCTTCTCGAAGCATGGCAAGTCGCCTTCACATGAGATTTGCTTTCCTGCTACTTTTGCTGGCGGGAAGCTTTTGTGCGCTAGCTCGAGACTCTGTGGCGTCATTGCCACGTACTCAATTATACGGACGAGAATACGTGCGTATTACCGATTGGGCGCGGGAACAAAAAGTAGATCTTCATTGGATCACAAGGGACCGGGAGTTGCGCGCCACCAACGCGACCTCCAAATTGTATTTCACGATGGATTCACGCTTTGCGACCTTCAACGGAATCAAATTTGTTCTAAGTTGCCCGGTCATTTTCCAGAAGGAAAAAGTTTACGTTTCAGTCGTGGATTTGCAGGCAACATTGCACCCTATTTTGTATCCAGAGAAAATGCAGGCGGGCACGTTCATCAAGACGATTTGTTTAGATGCGGGTCATGGCGGGAAGGATCCAGGAAAGCTTGACGGGAAAAATCACGAGAAGCGTTTCACCTTGTTGCTGGCGGAGGAAGTTGAGCGGGGGTTGAAAGATGCGGGCTTCGCAGTGGTGCAGACTCGGACCCGTGACTTATGGCTCGATTTGCCGGATCGAGCAAAGATTGCGAATCAGGATTCTGCGGATTTGTTCGTTAGCCTGCACTACAACGCAGCCGGAAACGTGAACGCGCGCGGCACGGAAGTTTACTGCCTGACGCCAGCAGGAACCACCTCCAGCAACGCAGATCGAGGACACTCCGCCGCGCCAATTTTTCCCGGCAGCCCTCAGAGCGGAAAGAGCGTTTTGCTTGCTTACCAGATGCAAAAATCTTTGGTGAAGAATCTGAATGTGGAAGATCGTGGAGTAAAACGCGCTCAGTTCCTGGTGCTGGCCGAAGCCACAATGCCCGCGATTTTGATCGAAGCTGGTTTTATGACGAATCCAGCTGAAGCAAATCGAATTTACGATTCCGCTTACCGAAAAAAAATGGCGCGTGCCGTTGTTGATGGAATTGTAACTTACAAGAAAGTGGTGGAACAATAGATCATCATGAGCATCGCTACGAAAACAGGAGATTCGGGTTCTACGGGATTGATGTACAATCGTCGCGTTTCAAAATGTCACCCACGTGTTGAGGCTTATGGCGCAGTGGATGAATTGAACACCGCAATTGGGATGGCACGCGCCACAGCACAAGATCGCTTCGTAAGCGAAAACTTATTGCTCATCCAAAAAGATTTGGTGGTGCTGATGGGTGAACTTGCAACGCAGGTAGAGGATTTACCACGCTACGTGAAGGATGGATTTTCCACAGTTTCTTCCACTCTGACAGGAAGGCTCGACAAACTTGTAACAGAGATAGAAGCGCAAAAAGTCTCGTTCAAAGGATGGGCAACACCGGGCGCAAATTTGAATTCTGCCGCTCTAGACGTTGCGCGAACCACCTGCCGTCGTGCTGAACGCCGCGTTTGCGCCCTACAGGAATCGAATCAATTGCAGAATACGGAAGTTATCATTTATCTGAATCGCCTCTCCGACACTCTGTGGCTTTTGGCGCGTTGGGTGGAAACGAAAATCACCGGTGGGCAGCCCGAGACTGCTTAGGTATAGGGTTCCAAAGTTTGCTCTCCGATTCTCCACAAGTTTGCGTCATACGAAATGGATGATTCAAACCATGAGCATTGCATCGCCGTAGCTGAAAAACCGGTAACGCTCTTCAATCGCTTTTTTATAGGCAGACAAAATGAGGTCGCGTCCGCGAAGTTCGCCAGGTGACGCCAGCGCACTCACGAGCATCAACAGGGTCGAGCAGGGGAGATGAAAATTCGTAACGAGGGCATCGACAATTTGAAATTCTCTCGGCGGAAAAATGAAAATGTTCGTGGTGTCATTCATTGCGACCAGCGTCCCTGAATTTTTCTGCGCCACACTTTCTAGTACGCGTACGGTCGTTGTGCCGATTGCGATGACACGGCGTTTCTCGGCTTTAGCACGGTTGATCGCTCGCGCCGTTTCTTCGCCGATTTGAAAACGTTCCTCGTGCATCACGTGCTCAGAAATTGATTCCGCTTTCACTGGAGCAAAAGTTCCGAGGCCCACATGCAGCGTGACGTAATGAACTTCCACCCCGCGTGATTTTATTTTTTCCAGCAAATCTTTTGTGAAGTGAAGTCCTGCGGTTGGTGCAGCCACAGACCCGGCATTCTGGGCGTAAACTGTTTGATAACGTTCGCGATCTTCATCGCGCAACTGAAGCCGTTCGATGTAGGGCGGCAACGGAATTTCTCCGAGCGAATTCAGGTCGTCGAAAATATTTTTTGTTCCGGTGAAACGAAGGCGGCGCTGTCCTTCCTCGTTGATTTCTTCCACAACCGCAGAAACTCCACACGCCGTTCCCGCGGGTTTTAGAAGGTCGATATGCGTTCCGATCTGTGCGCGCTTGCCGGGACGCGCCATCGCCCACCAATCGTTGGTTTGATTTTCGGTCAGCAAAAGCAGTTCGAATTTTCCACCGCTTTTCGCATTCGTTCCGCGGAGCCGTGCGGGAATGACCCGCGAATTGTTCAAGACCATCACATCGCCCGGCACGAGGTATTCGAGCAAATCTGGAAATGTTCGGTGGGAGATCATTTCGGTGGAGCGATTCACCACGAGTAAACGCGATTCATCCCGCTGATTGGCCGGAGTTTGGGCAATGAGTTCGGGTGGCAGTTGATAATCGAATTCCGCAGTTCGCATTCGGCGGAACTTAGCCACTCACTGCCTTAATTTCAAAACGATTTCGTTAAAGTTCGCGTTCTTCACACCTCCAGTCAGCAATTTGTGAATAACTTTCGAATAAGGTTGGACGGGAAAGTTCTTGACCCTTTTGGAGCACAATGTCATCAAGGTGGGGCGCAATGGGTGAGTATGGGTTAGGCACCCTGTGAATAAGTTTAAGATGGGTCAAGAGCTAACAAACGAACCGACGACATATTACAACTCCTCCTATCAGCATGGGGTTGATGAGAAACGTCGCGTGCAGATCCCTGCTAAATGGCGTCCCGCTGCTCCCGATCTGGAATTCACGTTGATCGTTTGGCCGAAAGCCAAAGAGGGGCTGTGCTTGCGTGCTTTACCGCCAATAGAAATGGCGGAGCTGATGCGCGATATCGATGCGATGCCAAACAGCGACCCCAACAAGGTCGTGCTGAAACGATTTATCGGAACGGAATCAATTCAGGTCGCGCTTGATAAAGCAGGCCGAATTTGTCTGCCGGAAGAAATGGCGACAAGAGCTGGAATCAAAGATCAGGCGATGCTTGTCGGCTTGCTGGATCGATTTGAAATTTGGAACCCGGAACGTTTTGCAGCGGTAAAAGCGTCGGACGCAGTCATGGCACACGAAGCATTCAAATTGATGGAATAAATATGAACCTGGTGAAATTACTTACCCTTGGTCGCAGCTTGAATGGCAACAAAACCATCTTCGGCAAATACAAAATGATGCCGCAAGCTTTGCCTAAATTTGCTTCTACCGTCCGTCCATCAAGGACTGCGCCCGCCGTGGAATCTCTTTTAGCGAAAGCAAAAATGATTGAGCCCCAAATGCAGGCCGAAGTGCAGCCGGTGGCAATGTTTATTTCGGTCCTTGATAAAACCCAGAAGATCCCGGCTGACAAAATTTTAAAGCGGATGGAATTACCTGTTTTGAAAAAAGATGAGCCTACTTTGTTGGTAGGCCTTCAAAATAAAATTTCGGGTTGGAAGAAAAAATTGGCTCCTGTTCGTTCCAGAAAAAAATCCGGTGCTGCCCCCATGCAAACGGAATGGCCGCTGGGACAGTTCACGGTAGCTCGCAACGATTTGAGTGATGCTGATCTCGAGGTGGTCGCAGGGAAACAAACGGTTCAAAAGCCGAAATCACATTTCTCTAATTT
Source organism: Verrucomicrobiota bacterium (assembly GCA_038316905.1). Taxonomy (GTDB): domain Bacteria; phylum Verrucomicrobiota; class Verrucomicrobiia; order Limisphaerales; family CANJXF01; genus CANJXF01. The sequence goes on from JBBQAX010000001.1 coordinate 26,478, forward strand.
GAGTCAGGCGAAAAAATCCGGCAGCCAATGGATCAAGAAGACGAGTCAACTGTTCAGGTCAACGTCTCCGTTTGAGCAAACCTCAGAGGAAAAGCCGCTTGAAAAGTTACGAACTGAAAAAGCGAATCATGCTGATCTGGCCGGGAAAATTTAAAAAGGAAAGCCATGCTACGTGTCAAATTTCGTTCACAAAACAGTGATGCTGGCGGAGGCACTGGCAGCGTTGAACCCAAAGTCGAACGGACGATACGTCGACGGTACGGTCGGTGGAGCTGGTCACGCGGAAGCCATCTTGCAGGCGAGTTCTCCGACTGGATGGCTCTTTGGAGTCGATCGCGACGCCGCCGCGGTTGATGCCGCCGAAGCGCGGTTGGCGAGATTTGCGGGACGTTTTGAAATTCGGCAGGGGAATTTTGCGGAGATGGCGGAGTGGATCGAAGCAGGGAGTTGCGATGGCGTTTTGTTGGATCTGGGAGTGAGTTCGCCGCAACTCGATTGGGCGGAGCGCGGATTTAGTTTTCAGCAGGACGGTCCGTTGGATATGCGGATGAACAAAAGCCAATCGCTGACCGCGGCGGAACTGGTGAACGAATCGAACGCGGAAGATTTGGCGAATATTTTTTTTCAGTACGGCGGTGAGCGGGATTCGCGGCGGATGGCGCGAGCGATTGAACGAGATCGGCAAGGGCAAAAATTTGAAACGACGCGGCAGTTGGCAGAATTGATCGAGCGGATATCGCCTCGGGCGGGAAAGAAGGCGCATCCGGCAACGAAGATTTTTCAGGCGTTACGAATTGCGGTGAACGACGAGATCGGTTCGCTGAAACGCGGGATGGATGCCGCGATAAAAATTTTGAAACCGGGAGGACGATTGGCGGTGATCACATTTCATTCGCTGGAAGATCGCGTGGTTAAAGATTTCGGACGGACATTGGCGCGAGATTACACGGTGATCGGCGAGGTTGATGTCCCCGAATTGCGAAAACCTGCTGTCCCGAAAGTGAAGTTGATATCGCGAAAAGCAATTTTGCCGACGCAAACGGAGATCGATGAGAACCCGCGCAGCCGCAGCGCACAATTGCGGGTGATGGAGAAAATTTAAATGGCCAGAAACAGAAAAAGTCAGTCCGCCGCCGTCCGGTTCGCACCGGCGCTCAAGGCCTTCATGCTTTGCCTGTTCCTTGGCGGATCGGGTGTCGGATATGTCTGGTACAAAAATCAGGTGACCATCCTCGGCCAGCAAAAAAAGGAACGCGAAGTCCGTTTGGCCGAGTTGCAGCGTCAAAACAAAATGGCGCGGGCGCAGCTCGCTGAACTTTGTTCGCCCATAAAATTGGAGGCGCGCGTGAAAAGCTTGAACCTTGGACTCGTTGCGCCTCCCGTTTCACAAATTGTGCGGTTGATGGAAACACCGCTCGAAATCGCAGGTTCTGAGTCGAGAGATAAACCAACAGATTTGCGCCAGGCGCAAACGAATCCTCGTGATCGAGGAAATTAATTTTTACCGCCGCCCGAGCATGTTCGGAGGAGGAACCGAACGGCGCGGGCGGTAGGTAAATTCTAAAAAGCCATGCAGAATGCGGGTCAAATTTTTCGATTGCGAGTGCTGGCTTACTCATTTTCTGCCGCACTGGTTTTCCTTGGCTATCGATTGGTTGACCTTCAGGTCTTCCGTCACACCGAACTTCGCGCGAAAGCGAACAACAATACTCAACGCACCATCGCCCGTGTTCCGTTGCGTGGACAAATTCGAGATATTCGCGGCGTTCCGCTTGCCACCAGTGTTCAGGCCAAAATCGTTTGCGCTGATCCGAAAATGATTGGCGAACGCTGGCCGGAAATGGCGCGCGCCCTCTCGCCTCTGCTCCAGATGAGTGAAGCTGAACTGGCGAAACGTTTGGAACCACGCGTGGTGCGTTATCTCACCAACGGCACGCCTGTTATCGATCAACACGTCGTTCTAAAAAACAAAGTGAGGATCGAAGATTGGGAAAAAATTCGTGATGCAATTGCGGAATATTCTTTCGGAATGGAAGAGAGCGCCTTGACGAAAGCGCAGAAAACGTATCTCAAAAATCTCCGTCACAAAGCGGTGTTCACCGAGGAAGATCAACTTCGAGTTTACCCGAATGAATCGCTTGCTTCGCACGTGTTGGGTTACGTCGGAAACGGAGATGCAGGAGAAATGATCGGACGAAATGGAATCGAACTCTCGATGGAAACCAAGCTTAGCGGCGTCGCAGGTTGGCGTCGAACCGAGATGGACAGCCGACGCAAGGAACTGGTGGCGTATCGCGACCAGGATGTGGAGGCCCGCGACGGAATAAATGTCGTCCTGACCATCGACGCTGGATTGCAATACATCGTCGAAACTGAATTGGCCGAGGCCGCCGCCAAACACACGCCGATCAGTATTTCCGCCATCATGGTTCGTCCGCGCACGGGAGAAATTCTAGCGATGGCGACGTTGCCAAATTTTGATCCGAATCGCCCGAGCGCATTTTCGATGGACGCATTGCGCAATCGAGCTATCTCCGACATCGCCGAGCCGGGTTCGACCTTCAAGATCGTCGTGGTGGCCAGCGCGCTGAACGACAACGTCGTCAAATACACGGACCAATTCGATTGTGAGAATGGACGGTTTCCGTTTGCCGGTCGCGTCCTGCACGACGACCACGCTTACGGTCTGCTTTCGACCGAGGGAATCATCACCAAATCTTCGAACATTGGCGCAGCGAAAATCGGGATCAAGTTGGGTCCTGATCGACTCTACGAGTGCATCCGCAATTTTGGTTTCGGTTCGCGCACGGGGTTGCCCTTGTTAGGTGAAGTTGGCGGGATTGTTCATCCGGTCAAAGATTGGAGCAAAGTTTCCATCGCACAAATTCCGATGGGCCATGGACTCGCTGCGACCCCGTTGCAAATGGTGATGGCGATGAGCGCAATTGCGAACGACGGACGATTGATGCGGCCAATGCTGATTGATCGTCTCGAAGATGAGCAGGGGCGTGTCATTGCCAAATACGGGCCGCAGGTCATGCGCGAGGTTGTTTCTTCAACTGCGGCGCGGCAAATGGTCACGGCATTGAAAACGGTCGTGCATCCCGGCGGCACGGCTGAGAAAGCGAAGCTCGATCATTACACGGTGGCAGGAAAAACCGGCACCGCGCAAAAAGCCGGTCCAGGCGGATACGTCCGCGGGAAATTTTTCAGTTCGTTCATCGGATTCTTTCCAGCGGATAATCCGGAACTTTGCATTTCCATCGTGATGGACGAACCGAAGAACGGTTATTACGGCGGGCAAACTGCCGCGCCCTTTTTCAAAAATATCGCAGAACGGTCGGCGAATTATTTGAACATCAAGCCAGACATTTTTCCTGAGCTGGAACCGAAGGAAACCTTGGCAGTGAGGAGTAATAAATGAACCCATCTGGACGCCCACATTTGCTTGGTCTGCTCGCGGGACTTTTCCTGGCCGCAGGTTTGATCTGTTCCACCATGCTCGTCACGCGAGCGTGGGTGAAAGTTGCCGAAGCGCAAACGATTCAAGTGACTGGTTCAGCCCGCAGAAATGTTGAATCAGACCTGATTGTGTGGCGCAGCTATTTCTCCACCGAAGCCGACACACTGCTGGAAGCTCAACTCCGGTTGAAGAGCGATCTTCTCAAAGTTGAAGCGTTTCTAAAATCGAATGGCTTCACGAATTATTCGCTCTCGCCCATTTCGATTCAACGGCTGAGGACGATGGACAATCAGCAAAAGCCCGCAGGATTTCAACTGACGCAATCCGTGGAAATCAATTCTCCGGAAGTGGAAAAAGTCGCCGCGTTGGATCGCAACTCGACCTCTCTGGTGGAGCAGGGCGTGATGTTCAGCACCTCGTCCTCCGAATTTATTTATACGAAAGCCGGCGAAGCAAAAATCGAGATGCTCGCGGAAGCGACGAAAGACGCCCGTGCTCGCGCTGAACAAATTGCCGAGCAAGGCGGACGGAAAATTCACCAGCTTCGCGCGGCGAAAATGGGTGTGTTTCAGATCACGCCGCTGCATTCATTGCAAACAAGTTGGGAAGGCGTGAACGACACTTCTTCATTCGAAAAAACCATCACCTCAGTCGTGACAACGTCTTTCTCTTTGAAATAAATGGAACCCCGCTCTCTAAAATATTTGGCGGACGCTTGCGGGGGAGAATTGCGCAACGGCTCGCCGCAACGCTTGGCGACGAACATCTGCACGGATTCGAGGAAAGCCGGGCCAGGTGATTTGTTTTTCGCTTTGGCTGGCGATCGTTTTGATGCGCACAGTTTTTTACCGGAGGTCGCAAAAAACGGGGTAATTGCAGTGGTGGCGGAGCGGAACAAAATTCCTGCTGATTTTCTCACGACGGTCATCGCCGTGGACAATACTCGTCAGGCGTTGGGGAATCTGGCCGCGCGTTATCGCAAGGATTTTGACCTGCCGGTCATCGCGGTTGGCGGCTCGAACGGCAAGACCACGACCAAGGATTTGCTCGCCTCCGTGCTGCAACAAAAGTTCTCCGCACTTTGGAGTGAAGCCAGCTTCAACAACGACATTGGTGTGCCGGTGACTCTTTTAAATTTGCGGGACGATCATCAAGTCGCTGTGCTCGAAGTTGGCACGAACCATCCCGGTGAGCTGGCACCCTTATTGCACCTGATTCAGCCTGGAATGGGAGTCATTACCAGCATCGGTCGCGAGCATCTGGAATTTTTTGGTGACATGGCTGGAGTGGCAAAGGAGGAGGGAAGTCTGGCGGAGCAATTGCCTGCCGGAGGCACGCTCTTTGTTAATGGCGATAACGAATGGATGGAGGCGATTGTCAAACGCAGTCGCGCCAAAGTTTTGCGAATCGGTTTTAACGATCGAAATGATTTTTCCGCGCGCGATGTTCGATTTGACGAATCCGGTGTCACGTTTTTGGTCAAAGCTGCGCGCAAAGATTTGTCCGGCGAATATCGAATCAAACTTTTAGGGCAACACCAGGTGATCAACGCGTTGCTGGCAATTTCTGTGGCAGGCGAACTCGGGCTGAATCGCGCAGAAATCCAAAAAGGACTTTTGCAATGCGAACCCGCCAAGATGCGTCTGCAAACGTGGACAACCAACGGCGTTCAAATTCTCGACGACAGCTATAACGCCAATGCTGATTCCATGTTGGCGGCGTTGGAAACGTTGCGCGACATGCCTTGTCACGGACGCAGGGTCGCTGTCTTGGGCGACATGGCGGAACTGGGAGAACACACTGTTCCAGCCCACGCTGAAGTTGGACGTCACTCCGCCGAAATGGGAATCAATCATCTTTTCACGGTTGGAACGATGTCACGAATTACCGCTGACGCTGCGCGCGATGCTGGGCTTCGCGACATTACAGAGTGTTCGGATGTTGATGTTGCAGGCGCTGCTCTGAAGAAATTTTTACAACCCGGTGATCTCGTTTTGTTGAAAGCGTCCCGATCGACTCGTCTCGAACGCGTTGGCGAGATTTTAAAAAGGTAACTATGCAAATTATCAGTTCAAAAAAGGAGCCGCAGAAGTTAGCGCGAGAGAAGGCGCATCGCTCAAACCTTCGCGCGTTGGCGCGCACCACAGGGGTTCCCGAATTCATGCTGAGATTCGCTGAACAACGGCATTTGAAAATTTTCCCGGAACAATTTGTCCCGAAATATCGGCACGACTAAATGTTTTATTACCTGAGCCAACAATTGATCGAATGGTCGGCGGGAACGCGATGGGAAAGCGTTTTCTCGCCGTTGCGGCTTTTTAATTACATCACCGTTCGGAGCGCGGGCGCGGCGGTCACTGCATTACTGCTCAGCTTGTGGCTCGGACCCAAAATCATCAATTGGCTCAAACAATTGAAATTTGGCCAGGATTACGTTGATAAAGCAGAGGAAGGCGGAACGCTCGCGGCACGGGTCCTGAGCAAACGCGGCACGCCGACGATGGGTGGATTTCTAATCGTGCTCGTCCTGGATTTGACCACGCTGCTTTGGGCGCAGTGGAACACGCTGATTTTGTTGACGTTACTGTCCGTGGTCGTGATGGCGGGACTTGGTTTCTACGACGACTACGCAAAGATCACGCAGCAAAACAGCAAGGGCGCGGCGTCACACGTGAAACTTTGGGTGCAAGGAATTCTGGCTTTGTTTATCGCCCTTTACCTCTGGAGACTGCCCGCCACCAGCACTCTCATTTCCGAGGTCATGGTGCCCTTTTACAAATATCCGGTCGCGACCGGAACGATCGGGGTCGTGATCGGAATTACTCTTACCGCGTTAACGATTATCGGAAGCTCCAATGCTGTGAACCTGACGGACGGCCTCGACGGTCTGGCCATCGGATGCACAGTGATTGTCTCCTTCGTCTTTCTCGTGTTGACCTACGTATCAGGCAACGCGGTGATCGCGAATTATTTGCAAGTTCCACACGTTTCCGGCGCAGGTGAACTCACGGTGTTTTGCGCAGCGATGATCGGAGCGGGTCTGGGGTTTCTCTGGTTCAACTGTCATCCCGCCAGAGTTTTCATGGGCGATACTGGTTCGCTGCCGCTCGGCGGAGTTTTGGGAATTATCGCTGTGCTCATTCATCAACCGCTCGTGCTGGTTATTGCTGGCGGCGTCTTCGTCGCGGAAGCGGGATCGGTCATTATTCAGCGCGGCTGGTTCAAATACACCAAAAGGAGGTATGGCGTGGGCAGACGCTTTTTCCTGATGGCCCCGTTGCATCATCACTTTGAAAAAAAAGGATGGTATGAATCGCAAGTCGTCACCCGCTTTTATATTCTGGGAGTTCTCTGTGCGGTCATCGCACTGAGCACATTGAAAATCCGTTAATGATCGCTCTCGAAAATAAAAAAGTTTTGGTGCTGGGACTGAGTCCGAGCGGAATTGCCGCGTCTCGTTTGCTCGCTAAATCAGGCGCATCCGTTGTTTTGCTCGACCAACGCAACAATGCGGATTGCCGACGTTTGGCGAAAGAAATCGCTGATCCGGAAATCAACGTGCAATTGGACGCTGGCACAATTCCACCGGAGATTTTTGATTTTGCGGTGGTTTCCCCCGAAATTCAGCTCCGCGACCCGCTGCTGGCCGAGGTGCAACAAAAGGAAATTCCCATCATTGGAGAATTGGAGTTGGGCTACCAACAATCGCTCTGCCTGAACATCGCAGTTACCGGAACCAACGGACGCACGACATCAACGCAACTCATTGAAAAAATTCTGACGCATTGCCATCGCAAGACCGCCATTTCCGACCAGTTACATATCCCAATATCCTCGCTGGTGACGCAATCCAAGGAGCTGGATTTTCTCACCACGGAAGTCAGTTCGTTCCAATTGGAACACATCAAGTTTTTCCGCCCCACGATCGCCGTGTTGCTCAACATTGCGCAGGACCATCTGGATCGCTACGCGAGCATGGCCGAATACGTCCAAACGCAGGCACGCATTTTCGCCAATCAACAAGCGTTCGATTGGGCCATCGTGCAAAGTGAAGCGCTCGCGCAACTCCGCGCGTTGGACATTCCCGTTCCAGCGAAGGTGATTACGTTTAGCGCAAACAATCGTCGCGCCGATATTTTTCTCGACCGCGGTTTGATTGTCAGCCGACTTGAAGGTTGGGCTGGGCCGTTGCTGGACATGGCCAAGTGCAAAATACGGGGACCGCACAATGCCGAAAGTTTGATGGTCGCGCTGGCTGTGGGACGCGTGTTGCGTCTGCCGCTGGAACAAAGCGCCGAAGCGTTGAAGAACTACGAACTTCCGCCGCACCGTTCCGAATTTGTTGCTGAAGTCAACGGCGTCAAATTCATCAACGATTCCAAAGCGACGAATGTGGGCGCCGTGAACCGCGCGTTGCTTTCCATTCCCGAAGGCCGCGCGGGCGAAGCGAATGTCTGGTTGATTGCCGGTGGCCGTGACAAAAAGTTTGATTTTCATGACATTGGACCGCTCCTTTCGCAACGCGTCAAAGGCGCATTTTTGATCGGTGAAGCGCGAGAAAAAATTCGTGCGGCGTGGAGTCTGTTTACTCCTTGCACCCTTGCGGATTCATTGCTAGAAGCTCTGCGCGAAGCGACGAAATCAGCAGTTGCAGGAGATGTTGTTTTGCTTTCACCCGCTTGTTCGAGTCTTGACCAATTTCGCGGCTATGAACACCGGGGTGAAGTGTATCGAAAAGCGGTCCAGGAGTGGGCGAGCACCGCATCTAGTGAGGGACACTCCACCGACCACAAGGAATTGGAACGAAATGTGCAATTAGGCTGAGCTGACGAACGTCGCGAAAAAATAAATTTAGTAAAACAGATTTGCATCGAGGTTTTTTGAGGGAAAACCCCGGCGCAAAAACAAACAAACACCTCAAAAAAAAACGCAGGTTGCGCCAAATAAAAAATGAACACACCAAATCCACTTATCCCGCAAGGATCGCTCCAGTCGCGGGGCAAATCTACCGTTCGGATCGCCTTCTTTTCAATTCTCGCCATTCACGTCCTGGTTTTCGGCGGCTTGCTGATGCAAGGCTGCAAAAAATCTGAAGACAAAGCGGTAGTTGTTGAAGACACCAACGAAGTTGCACCATTGCCGCCAATCGATTTGGCAGACACCAATGTTGCTGACACTAATTACGCTGCACCAACCGTCAGCAATGCCGCGCCTCCCGAAGTTGCGCCGCCAGCCTACGAAGTGACTCCGGCTGTTGCTCCTGAACCAACGGCGAGTCGCGAATATGTGATCACCAAAGGCGACAGCTTTTCGTCTATTGCCAAAAAAATGGGGGTTTCCGTCCGTGCAATTGAGCAGGCGAACCCGGGCGTTAATCCCAGCCGTTTGCAAATCGGAAAGAAACTGCAAATTCCAGCGGCCGGAGATACCACTTCGACTTCATCGTCCAGCGCGCGAGCACCGGGCAATGGCGACAGCACGACCTACACGGTTAAATCAGGCGACATGCTTGAAAAAATCGCGCGCCGCCACGGCACGACCGCTAAAACGATCATGCGCTTGAACAACTTGAAAACGACGATGATCAAGCCCGGACAAAAGTTGAAATTGCCAACGAGCGCTCCGGTCACTGCGCCTGAGCCACCCACGAGTCCGAACTATGTGACTCCGTTGCCGACTCCGTAAGTTTCTTTCGCGGACGCCGGGGAACCTCAACCCGGCGTCCGATTCCGATTGGATTCAGTTTCGTTCCCGACTTTCCACAAAAGATTCCGCCGAAGCCCTCGATGAAGTTAGCGACCACCACTTTATTATTCTGTGTCGCTGCTCTTTTATCGCTGGGAATGGTGATTCTCTACAGTTCAAGCACCGCGCAGGTCGGAGCGCACTACTTAAAGATGCAATTAGTCTGGTGTGCGCTCGGTTTAGTGGGAGCGACCTGCGCCGCGATGATGGATTATCGTCATCTGAAGAAGTTCTCTCTCGCGCTCTTTTGTCTGGCCGTTGTTTTGTTGTGTTTGGTTTTTGCTCCAGAGATAGGGATTAAGGTTGGGGGAGCCTCTCGTTGGATCGGTAAATGGGGATTTCGTTTTCAACCATCTGAACTCGCGAAAATTGCTTTGATCATTTTTCTCGCGCATTACGGAGAACGTTATCAAAGGCAAATGGGAACGTTCGTTCGCGGCCTCGTGGTTCCCGGACTTTTTATCGCAGGCATTCTCGGGCTGATCTTCATCGAGCCTGATCGCGGTTGCACCATTTTGCTTGCTGCCGTTTCCATGGCGGTGCTGGTTATCGCCGGCGTTCGATTACGGTTGCTCATTCCTCCGCTCATTTTGGCTATAACCGCACTTGCCTTCTCTCTTTTCAACGATCCGATGCGGATGAAACGAATTCTCGCGTGGCTCAATCCCGAGGAAACCAAGGACGGAGTCGGCTATCAGGCCTACCAGGCGATGATCGCGCTTGGTTCAGGAGGCTGGTTTGGTTTGGGCCTGGGCAACGGTCGCCAAAAACTTGGATTTGTGCCGGAACATCACACCGATTTTATTTTCTCAATCGTGGGCGAAGAACTCGGACTCATTGCCACCATTGCCGTCGTTCTCGCTTTCATTTTGCTGGTGGTTTGCGGCGTTTTCATTTCATCACGCGCACGCGATCCATTTGGATTACTCTTGGGCTCCGGCATTACGTTCATGATCGGTTTGCAAGCACTCATCAATATTGGCGTTGTCACCAGCACATTGCCGAATAAAGGAATGCCGCTGCCGTTCATCAGCTATGGCGGCTCGAACCTTTTGATGATGCTCGTCTCCGTTGGAATTTTACTGAGCATCGCACGGCGGGGCACTGAACCAGCCAAAAAGAGTGCCAACCCATTCGACGAATCCACACCGCAACTTTCCGATGCATAATCCCGATCACAATCCACTCGTGGCAATCGCCTGCGGCGGCACCGGGGGACATCTCTTTCCCGGCCTGGCCGTCGCCGAAGAATTGATGCAACGCGACTGCGACGTGACGTTGCTGATCTCGCCAAAAGAGGTGGATCAACAAGCGGTACGGTCGGTCATCGGGATGGAAGTCGCCACGTTGCCCGCCGTAGGATTAACGCGCGGCGGTTCTCTCGGATTTTTTTCCGGCTTCTACAAATCACATCGCGCCGCCAAAATTCTTTTTGGCAAGAAAGTTCCTCAAGCGGTTCTCGCCATGGGCGGCTTTACAAGCGCGCCACCAATCCTTGCTGGCAAAAAACTGGGCGCGAAGACGTTTCTGCACGAGTCGAACACTGTTCCAGGTCGCGCCAACCGTTGGCTCGCGCACGTGGTGGACGAAGCCTTTGTTTATTTTCACGAAGCCTCTGGGCGCATGAGCATCGCCCGCTCCCACGTCACCGGAATGCCGGTGCGCTCGCAATTTCTTGATCCCATCGACGCAGCGGCAGCCCGGATGTCCTTGGGGCTTTCTCCCGACAAACCAGTGCTGCTAGTGATGGGTGGCAGTCAGGGCGCGAGCGGGATTAACAATGCGGTTTTGGCAACGCTGCCATTGCTCGCGGATCGTTTGCCGGATTTACAATTCCTGCATCTCACTGGGGTGAATGATGTCGAAAAAGTTCAGAAAACGTACGCAGCGCAAAATCGAAAAGCGGTTGTGCGTCCCTTTTTAACCGAGATGGAATTTGCGCTCGGTGCAGCTACGGTGGCGATCAGTCGCTCGGGAGCGTCATCCCTCGCTGAAGTGGCGGCCATGAAACTTCCCGCCATTTTGATTCCGTATCCAACGGCGACGGACAATCACCAATATTATAATGCGTTGGCGTTCGTGAATTCAGGCGCGGCAAAAATGTTCGAACAATCGAGCGCCGCGCCGGAACAGTTATCCCACGCCATTAACGAGTTGATTGGGAACGAAAAAGAGCGAGCGTCGATTCAGCACGCACTCACTGAGTGGCATTCTCCTGAAGCTGCCGGAAACATTGCCGATTTGATTCTCGCTTCCATCAGGCGTCCGGCATCCAAAAATCAGAAAAATTTGAAAGAAGGTTTTTCAGAACCGCTCAACCGTATAAAATCGGAGGCAACACGTGGTTGAAGCAGAAATGGTTTCCAAAGAACAGCTTGTCGCCGAACTGGCCGGAAGACTTTCCGGGGGAACCGTTTTGCGCTGCAACGAGCCGCTGGCCAAAAAAACGACGATGCGCGTTGGTGGTCCCGCTGATTTTTTTGTCGAGCCGATTCTGGAATCCGATCTCGCGCACGTCCTCCAATTTTGTGATGAAAAGGATTTGCCGTTCTTCGTGCTGGGACGCGGTTCAAATCTTTTGATCAAAGATTCCGGCATACGCGGCTTTGTCATTTCGCTCGGGCATCCCAAATTTTCCGAGATCAAAATTGATGAAGAATTTTTGCACTGCGGCGCGGGCGCGAAGCTGAAAGCAATTTCCGTCGAAGCGCGACGCCATCATCTGGCCAGCCTGGAATTTCTGGAGGGCATTCCCGGAAATCTCGGTGGCGCGTTGCGAATGAACGCCGGCGCGATGGGGGCCGCGATGTTCAACGTCGTTGAGAAAATTCGTGTGATGGATTTGTTTGGCAAAGTTCAGGAAATTTCACGGGCCGACCTGAGCGTCGAGTACCGCAGTTGTCCATTGCTCAAAACCAGGATTGCGTTGTCAGCGCTTCTTCGAGGGAAATCGGCGTCGAGCGACGGTGTGGCTGAACGCATGAAAACGTACAGCGCCAAACGCTGGGAATCGCAGCCGAAAGAGCCGAGCGCGGGTTGCATCTTCAAAAATCCTGACACCATTCCAGCAGGAAAATTGATCGAAGAACTTGGATTGAAAGGCACGAGTGTCGGAGGCGCGCGGGTCTCGGAAATTCACGGAAATTTCATCGTGAACGACGGCAACGCAACCGCGCAAAATGTTTTGGATTTAATCGAATTGATAAAAGAACGCGCAAAATCCATGCGCGGACTTGAATTACGCACGGAAGTAGAAATCATTGGCGAATAATTCATGGGACAAAATTTAAATATTACGGTGATGCTGGGCGGGCCTTCCGCTGAAAGAGAAGTTTCTTTGCGCACGGGGACCGCCGTTGCCAAAGCGTTGCGGTCGCTCGGACACACGGTTCGCGAACTTGATCCTGTCGCGCCCGCGTGGTCGCTGCCGCCGGATACTGATGTGGTCTTCCTCGCGCTGCACGGAACTTACGGCGAAGACGGCACGGTTCAGGAGCAGCTCGAAAAATTAAACGTTCCCTACACCGGCTGCGATCCAGAGGCGAGCCGCCTTGCCTTTGATAAAATTTTGACCAAGCAACGGTGCGTGGCCGCTGGAGTTCCAACCGCGAAATTTGAAATGTTCGATTCCGCAGACGCGAGTTGGCCGATGGGTTGGAAGCCGCCGGTGGTTCTCAAGCCAGTGCGACAAGGTTCCAGCGTCGGACTGCAATTTGTCGATCGCGTTGAGAACTGGCACACGGCGCTCGCGGAAGTATTGCTTCACGATACGCAAGTTTTGCTCGAGGAGAAAATTATCGGACGTGAAACCACGGTCGGCATTCTCGATGGCCAACCGCTTCCCGTCGTGGAAGTGAAAGTCAAACAGGGCGAATTCGATTACAAAAATAAATACACGCCCGGCGCAACGGAACATTTTTGCCCAGCCGATTTCGACGCAGTGACGACGAAGAAAATACAAGACGCAGCGCTCGGCGCTTTCAATGCGGTTGGCGGACGCGATTACGCGCGCGTCGATGTGATGGTTCGCGCCAATGGCGATCCGATTGTTCTCGAAGTCAATACGTTGCCCGGCATGACCGAAACGAGTCTTTTACCTGACGCAGCCAAAGCCGCTGGAATTGATTACGCGCAACTCTGCCAGCGGATGATTGACCTCGCCATGCGACGGAAAAAATAATGTGGTTTAAACGCAAACAAAAGAATCGCCGTTTCGAACGCCCGAAATTGCTGAACGTAAAATTGCGTTCGAGCCAGACGCGCGCCGCGCGGTTTCGTCTGGCCGGAATGGGGCTGAGTATTTGCTTCGCGTTGATCGTGGGTTTGTTCGTCCTGTGGCGCGGCGGGGAATGGTTGCTCAATGTTTTGGTTTACGAAAACGAGGCGTTCGCCATCCAACAAATCGAAGTGCAAACCGACGGCGTGATTGCTCCTGAACATTTCCGTCGCTGGGCGGTGGTGAAACCCGGGATCAATCTCCTCGCCCTGGATTTGGCGCGCGTCAAACGTGACCTCGAACTCGTCCCATTGATCCAGTCTGCGGCCGTGGAACGGGTGTTGCCGCGCACGTTGCGAATTCGGATTGTGGAACGCGAGCCGGTCGCGCAAGTCGTCGCCATGCAGCGCAAAACGCAAGGTGGTTTTGAATCAACCATTTATCATCTGGACGAAACAGGTTTCGTGTTTCTGCCGCTAGATCCTCGTCTCCGCGTCTCACCGCCGACGGTTCAGAACGATTTGTTGCCGGTTGTTTCCGGTGTGGCGATGAGCGATCTGCGTCCGGGTCGGCGGGTGGAGTCACTCCAGGTTCGCGGCGCGCTCGGTTTAATTTCCGAGTTCGATCATTCGCCAATGGCGGGTTTCGCGGAGTTGCAGCGCATCAACGTGACGATCCCGGAAATCCTGGAAGTTTCCACCAGCCACGGCAGCCAAATCGTTTTTTCGCTCAATGGTTTTGAGCAACAACTCAATCGCTGGCGCTTGATTTACGACCAATATCAAAAAATGGGAAAATCAATTGCCACGCTCGATCTCTCCATCGCAAACAATATTCCGCTTCGCTTTGTTGACGCCGCTCCCGTTCCGCCCGTCGCCCCCAAACCTGTCAAACCTTCGAAAACCAAAAAGAAAAATGTTTGATTCATCCAACATTATCGTCGGCCTGGAAATCGGCACCTCCAAAGTGTGTGCAGCAGTCGGCGAACTGAACGCTAATGGACTGTTGAACATTATTGGCCTCGGCCAATCGCGTTCGCGTGGCGTGCGCAAAGGCGAAATCGCCGACACCAACGCCGCTGATGAAGATGTCCGCAATGCGATCGTCGATGCGGAAAAAATGGCCAACGCGGAAATTCGCAGTGTTTATCTGGGCGTCACCGGGAATCACATCCGTGGCTTCAATAATCGCGGGGTGCATCCCGTTGTTTCTGCGGATCGCGAAATCACCGACGAAGATGTTCAGGACGTGATCAAGAATGCGAAAGCGATCAATCTTCCCAACGAGAACAATGTCATCCATGCGGTTCGCCAGCATTTCACGGTTGATGGCCAGGACGGAATTCTGAATCCAGTGGGAATGTTCGGCGCGCGGGTGGAAGTTGATGTCCATGTTATCCACGGGAACACCAATCGAATGCAGAATTCCATCCGCGTGGTTAGCGGTTTGCAGTTGGAAGTCGAGACGGTGGTTTTCAACGGTATGGCGTCCTCTCTCACGTTGCTTTCCAGCGAGCAAAAAGAACTCGGGTCGCTCGTGATTGATTTGGGCGGCGGCACCACCGAATACGTCGTTTATTGTGACGGAATTATCAAACACACCGGCGTTCTCGCGCTCGGGGGCGATCACGTTTCGCACGACCTCGCGATTGGCCTGAAAGTTCCGATGGGCCGCGCTGAACAACTGAAAATTGAACACGGCTCCGCCATGCTCGACGACTCGGTGAAAGGCAAAACGTTCACGGTTAGTGGCGAGTTCGGCCAATCTGGCAAGACCATAAATATGGAGCATTTACGCCAGATTATGTCGCTGCGCATCGAAGAAATTTTCCAGATCATCGAACAGGATTTGGCTCACGCCGGATTGCTCGATTATGTGCGCGCGGGAGTTTTCATCTGCGGCGGCGGCGCGCGCATTCCGAGAATCCAAACTCTCGCAGAAAAGATTTTTCAAATGCCAGCATCGTTGGGCAAAGCCAGTTCCATCAACGGCATTACTTCCGCGCTCGACCAGCCGGAATTCGCCACCGCGATTGGTCTGGCGAAGTTCGGTTCGCTCCAGCAGAAACGCCGAAATAGCGGAGGCATTCTGTCCGGTGGCTTGAAAACGATTTCTGAAATGTTCCGCAGACAAAACTGATTCTTCGAACCTATGAAAAAAACTTCGATCAAAGTTTTCGGGATTGGTGGCGCGGGTTGCAATGCCGTCAGTTTTATGGCGCGCGAGGAAACGGCCGGGACGACGCGCATCGCGTTGAACACGGACGCGCAATCGCTTGATGCGTGCACTGCCACAGAAAAATTGTGTCTCGGCGCGAAAGTGACCTTTGGGCTGGGAGCAGGGGGCGATCCTGATTTGGGCCGGGCCGCGGCCGAAGTCGATCTGGAACAACTCCGCGAACTTTGCGCTGGAGCGAATATCGTTTTCATCATCGCTGGACTTGGTGGTGGAACCGGCACCGGGGCTAGCCCGATCGTTGCGCAAGCAGCCAAAGATGCCGGCGCACTCGTCGTCGGAATTGTCACGACACCGTTTGAATTTGAAGGCGGACGCCGCGAACGCCAGGCGCAGTTTGGTCTAAAACAACTCAAAGCCGTCGCGGACGCGGTCATCTGTTTGCCGAACCAAAATGTTTTCAAGTTGATCGACGAAAAAACCACGGTGCTCAACACGTTCGACGTGACCAACCGGCTTTTGGCGCAGGGCATTGCGGGAATTTCTCGGCTGCTCGCGCAAACCGGTTTGATCAATGTCGATTTTGCTGATCTCTGCTCTGTCGCGCGCAATCTTCATTCCACCAGTTCGTTCGCCACCGCTGAGGCGAGCGGCCAAGATCGCGTGGCCCAGGTTTTAGAAAAACTTTTCGCGCATCCGATGTTGGACAACGGCGAACTTTTGGAAGAGTCGGATGCGGTTCTCGTGAGCGTGGCGGGCGGCGCGGATCTGACGATGGTCGAGGTCAATCAACTGATGAAAGAAATCAACAGCCGCTGCGAGAACGCCCACGTCATTTTCGGCGCAGCGATTGATGACGCTTTGGCCAATTATTTATCCGTTACCCTCGTTGCTTCCGGAAATTCGCGACGCGAGGAAAAGCCGGCACTTTCCAAAATAAACAGAGCGAATGGTTCCGCCGAATCCGATGCGCAATTGCTGGATTCATCCGGGCCACGCGCTTCGTCGCGGATCGTTGCGCCTGCTCCTGAAATGTCGGCGGAACGCAAAGAACAATTGCTCACCAAACAAAGTTCACGTCAGAAGAAGAGCGTTTCGCGAATGCGCCAGAATGAATTGCCGCTGGAAATCATTTCCAAAGGTCGCTTCGAGAAAAGCGAACCAACCATCCATCGTGGTGAAGACCTGGATTTGCCGACTTACATTCGACGCGGAATTCCGTTGAACTGAGGAAGAGGAAACGGTTTACAAATCTCGAATGCGCTTCAGCGTTTTCGCCGCAGAGTCCCGCACCCAGTATTCATCGTGCTTCAGTGATTCTTCGAGGAACGGAATTGATTCCTGCGCTTCTTTGGACGCCTGCCAATCCGGATTGATAATCTGAATTGCGTTGGCCGCGGCGTGGCGCACGAGGCTCTCGGCATCGATCAGCATCGGCAAAAGTGCCTTGAGAGATCGTGGATCTCGCAAGCGCGCGAGACTTTCGATGGTCGCTTTTCGGACGTCGGTGTCGGCATCCGTCAGCATTGCAACCAGTGGCTCAAAGGCTTCTGGAGCCTGGAGTTGTCCCAAAGCCTTGATAGCTGCCAGGCGAACTTCAAAGTTGGTGTCCTTCAGGAGTGGCAAAATTTTGCCTAAGTATTCCGGTTTCCCGGCTTTTCCAATCGCTTCGACAGCGATCGCGCGTGCTTGAGGTGCCGGATTCTTGAGCATCGCCAACATCGTAGGGAGCCGCCGTTCGTCGGAGGAATCGCTTAAGGCCTGCAACGCTGTAATACACACGGGCAAGTGGGCATCTTTGGATAATTCAATGAGCGGTTGAACAATCCGAGGATCCTGAAAATGCGCTTGTTCGAGAGTTTGGGCGACCGCGAAACGAATGGATTGCGACTTATATTTGAGCAACGGCAATAAGATATCCAACGCGGCTTCTTCCTTTGCGCTGATGGAATTGAAATTCCCTTGTGCAATAGCATTAAGAACCCGGTCTTCCGAAGTCGCGGGACGCCAGCCAAGCAAATCCAAGGCGTTGGCCGCCACGCCGCGCAAGGCAAAATCCTGATCTTTTAACCACGGAAGTAGCGCCTGAATACAGGGTTCGGCGGCGGTCTCGCGCAGAACCACGATTGCCGACACTGCCGCACGCCGGACCAGTGCGTTTTCATCGCACAAACACCTCGCGAAGCCGTGGACGTCCTCGACACCAGCCCGCAGTTTCAATTTGTCGATGGCCTCCTGACGGATCTCGGGATCTGTAGATTTAAGTTTGCTGCGAATCAACCAACGCATAATGGGTATATTTGAAAATGGAACTCGGTTGAACACCAAGCGGTGTCCCAATTTCGAGTAGTCCAAAGCTATTTCCCGAACTCTAATAGCAATTGCATTGCCGAGGTCGAAACTTTTCCATTTGCCTGTCCTCCATCTTGTCCAATACTTCCCGAGTGACGCTGATCGCGGCTTTTGCCGTTCTTTTGTTTTTTGCAGTCGCGAGCTTTTTTTTCGCGCTCGCGGAATCTGCCCTGTTCTCATTGGGCAAGTGGCAAGCACGGCAATTGACTGAAAGCTCGCCGCGCTCCGGTGCGCTCGTGTCCAAATTACTCGCCCAACCCCAGGATTTACTCGCCACCACCGTTCTCGGGAACACGGTTTCAAACGCTGGCATGATCGGCACGTTGCTTTGGCTGGTGCTTCTGGAGGGCTGGCCGTTGCTCCCATCGTTGATTGGATTGCTCCTTTTTATCCTGCTTTGCGTGGAAATCGCGCCGAAAGCCTTTGCGGTCCGTGCCCCGGAATTGTGGTCGCTTCGGGTGGCTGGCCCGATGTCCATTTTGCAAAACGTCCTCCGTCCGTTACGCCAGGTTGCCCAAAAACTGACCGCTTTGATTTTGACGGTTGTTCCAAAATCAATCAAACCGCAGACCACGATGTCGGATGAGGAATACCAGGAATTGCTGGAACTTGCCTATCAACAAGGAACTTTAGCGAAGTCTGAGAAGGAAATTATCCTGGAAATTATCAGCCTCGACCGGCGTACCGCCAAAGATGTCATGCAACCGCGTTCGCAAATGGCCTGCATTCCGGACGATCTGTCCGTCGAGGAAATGATCGCTGCGGCACGCCAATATAAACATCGCCGACTCCCCATGTACGATGAAACGCCCGACACCATCGTGGGCGTTCTGAACACGCGAGCCCTTCTGCTCGATCCGCAAATTGATTTCGCTGACGCCATTGAGTTCCCATCGTTCGTTCCCGAAAGCATGAATTTGTTGCAACTGCTCAAAAGTCTGCAACGTCAGCAGCGCGGCGTCGCCATTGTGCTCGATGAATTTGGTGGCACCGCCGGCATCGTCACGATGGAAGATATTTTGGAGGAAATGATCGGCGAAATCCGCGGCGAAGGTGAAGCCGAAGGATTCATCATGGAAAAATTGGCCGAAGGCCGCTGGCGCGTAAACGGCACAATGCGACTTGAGGATTTTCGGCGGGAATTCCCACAACTTGGCGAAGTGGAAGTCGCTGAAACCCTGGGCGGCCTGCTGGTTAACCAATTGGGCGTGGTGCCTGCGTCGGGCGAATCAGCCATTTTTCGTGGATTGCGGCTGACAGCCCAAACCGTGGACGAGCGACGCGTTAAAGAATTGCTGGTCGAGACAGTGAACAAGCGACATACGAAATGAACGATCTGAGCATGTTATTTTTGATGGTTTTGGGGGTGTGCGCGGCGTTGGCGTTTCTGCTTTCTGGAATGGAGGCGGGCGTCTTCGCCTTGAACCGTCTTCGCATACGTCAATTGATGCGCGCTGGGAATCCTCGCGCGACCGTTCTGCACGGACATTTGGAAAACTCCGAGAACTTTCTCTGGACGATTTTCGTTGGCAATACAGTCGTCACATTTGCGATTTTTACTTTGGTTGGATTGGCCCTGAACCAAACGCTAAGTAATCAACCGGAATGGAAACTCATCCTGTTTCTCGCCGCGGTATTTCTGTTTTTCATTTTCTGCGAGCTTTTACCCAAGACGTTGTTCCGGATGTTTCCAAATCGGCTTTGCCTTTTGCTGGCCCGGCCTTTTCGCATCGTTCATTTCGTCCTGCGCCCACTCGTGGGAATGGCCGCTTTGTTTACCCGCTGGTTGCTCCCGTGGACTGGCGGTAAAGTTTTTACTGGCCGCCTTTCGGGCAGTCGCGACGAACTTCGTTTCGTGATGCAGGAATCTTCCCACACGCTTACCTCAGAAGAGAAAACGATGATCAATCGTGTTCTTGATCTCCAGAATGTGACGGTCGCACAGGTTGCCGTTCCGCTTGCCAAAACGATCACTGTCGAAACGGGAACTTCTATGCAGGAAGTCCTAAGAATTTCCCGGGAACGAAATCTCACCCGTTTGCCAGTGGTTCGAAGAGACGGCGGGCGCGATCGCGTCATCGGCGTCATCAGCCTGAAAAAGCTCCTCTACCTCGAGGGATTGGATCTCGCGCGAACCGCAGGCGATTACGTGAACCCCGCGCTTTACCTGAGCGAAGATATGCGATTGGAAGAAGCGCTTCGTCGGATGCAACGCAGTGGGCGGCGGCTTGCGGTGGTTCTGAGTAGAAATCAGCACGAGATCGGCATCGTGAGTTTGCAGGACATTCTTAAAACAATCTTCGGAGAGGTAAGTCTATAAAATGGATTGGGGCATCATCATTCTAAAAATCGTCGCGGTAGTTTTTCTCGTCCTGCTGAACGGCTTTTTCGTGGCAGCAGAGTTCGCGCTCGTCAAAATTCGTGAGACACAACTTGTCCCATTGGTTAATAAAAACCATCGGCGCGCAAAAATTGCCAAACGCATCGTCGGCAATTTGGACGCGGCGCTCAGTTCGACTCAGTTGGGAATTACGTTGGCGAGCTTGGGCCTGGGCTGGATTGGCGAACCGGTTTTCGCCGATCTTTTGCATCCGGTCATGGATTGGCTCGAGATCAAATCACCGCAAGTGCAGCACGCAGTTTCTTTTGGTGTGGGTTTTTCAGTCATCACTTTTCTTCACATCGTCGTTGGAGAACTCGCGCCGAAATCTTTGGCAATTCAAAAGCCGTTGCCCGTTTCGCTCTGGGTGGCCGCGCCGCTGGAATGGTTTTATAAAACTTCTTATCCATTGATCTGGACGCTCAATCACGCGGCGATGTGGCTCTTGCGCCGGTTTGGAATTGAGCCGGTGAGCGAATCCGAACTCGTTCATTCGGAGGAAGAATTGCGCCTTCTTTTCACCGGAACTCACCAACATTCCGGGGGAACCAGACTGGGACGCGACATTGTTTTGAACGCGCTCGATTTGCGCAATCGCACTGTTCGCGACGTGATGCGCCCGCGCCAGGAAATCGTCGCACTCGACACCGAAGCAACGATCACTGAGTGCCTCGAAGTCGCGGAAAAAACACGTTACTCACGTTTTCCGCTGTGCGAATCAGGCAACCTCGACAAAACGCTGGGCGTGATTCATTTCAAAGATTTGTTCGCGATGCGGTCGAAAGTGAAACGCGCTGAAGAGTTGATTGCCTCCGCGCGTAAGCTGATCTATGTCCCGGAAACGTCGCGATTGGAAAAATTGCTCCAGCTGTTTCTCGAGCGAAAATTACATTTTGCCATCGTGGTGGACGAATACGGCGGGACCGTCGGGATGGTGTCGCTGGAAAATATCTTAGAAGAATTGGTTGGGCAAATTCAGGATGAGTTCGACCAGGAACAACCGTTATTCAAACAGGAAAACGAAGGGACATGGGAAATCGCTGGTGCATTGCCCCTGCATGAGTTGACAGAATTGGTCGGCGAACCGCTTCAGGAAGAAGGGATCACCACGACGAGCGGTTGGGTGACGCATAAACTCGGTGGATTTCCGAAATTGGGCGACGCCCTGGTGATCGGCAACTTCGATTTGCGCGTGGAAGAAATGGATGGATTGCGCGTGGCGAAACTCAAGCTGATCAAACGGAAAGAGCAGGGAGGCGAGGCCGAATCACCAAAGCAGGATAAAGAGAATGAGGAATAACGGCTGAGCGTCGGGCGGGTGATCGACAGGTTTTTTATCGATGAACCACGGCGTTGTCGCCACGAAAGCCAGCAGCGCGAGAATCATTTGACCGACAAAGATTTGCCATTGCAATGGCCCGCCGCGATTCAAACTTGCCGCCAATAAGCTGCTCAATCCCAGGAGCCAGAGACCAAAGTTTTTTGTCCGCCTTATTTTTTGCAGGAATAATTTTCCGATACCTCGCGCATTTACCAGAGAGATTGTCCAGAGCAGGGGAGCCGTCCATGCCGGAAGAGAATGAAATTCTTCGTTCAAGACAGGGGTAAAGGACATTCCGAAGACTTTTTCCACGAGATAAACCACGCCGGAAAACAGCGTGGTTGTAACGGCCAGCCCGACGATATTTTGCAGCGGCAATCTTTGTCCAACCGCGACAAGCGTCGCCACCGTTGCCGAGATCAGGACGAACAGGATTATCAGATTCGGATCTAATCCAAGTTGTTTTCCGACCCACGCCGCAAGGAGGCAAATCGCCAGGCAAATCGCAGAAGCAAAGGAACGAAATCGTGCCAGGAATATTTTCCGACGACCTTTAGCGCCCGGGACAATCGGTGCACTCTGTAACTCACGACTCATGGTGCAAAAAACTAGTCGAGGAGCGCCGGAGCCAAAAGCCCAATTCCGCCTGATGGTGTTTTGTGGGTGTAATTAAAAGTGGGTGAGGAAAGTGAAGGTTTTCGGCGAATAAAATGTACAAATATAGCCATTTCATTAAATACAGTGGGGATGAAAGAGA
>JBBQAX010000002.1:0-46167 GCA_038316905.1 Verrucomicrobiota bacterium
GTTGATGCTCCATCAATTGGAATTGCAGATCGACGCGGCTGCGGTCGATGACGAGCGGCACGTCCCGATGTTTCTTCATGAAATATTGAGCGAGAACAATGTCGCAGGCATGAACGGCGTCGTAGTTTCCCTCAACCAATATTTTGTCGAGCGCCTGCTGAACGTGCGGCATCGTCCAATGCGCGATGCTGGTGGGCAGTGGATTGAGCAGACGTGTTGGAAAAAGTTTTTCCCAGGCAGGATGCTGAAACGATACGAACTCCACGCGTCGGCAGAAAGTTTCAAAAAGTGCTTTGTGTTCCATCCCCGCGCCATTCTCCGCCAGTGCGAGCAGATCAACCTCGTGAGTCTTGGCAAGTTCGCGGAGCAAATTGAACGTTCGTTGATACGTGCCACGATCGAGCGGCCAGGGAATGTAAGGGTAGAAGACGAGAAGTTTCATACGTTCAGTTGAATTTCCTCCACAAAGTTTCGTAGGCGCGAACAAAATCAGGATAGGTGACCGCGTTGGCGTTCAGCTCCATCTGCAAGCGCTGGCACAAAACGGGATTCGTCAACGAGGTCGGTTCCCATAGGAGCAAGGCGAGGGAGTGGAGCAAACGTTGCCGCGGATACCGCATTGCTTTCCTTTCCCACACAATAGCGGGGCCAAAGGTTTTGGCGTTCACGAGAATGTTGCGGAGGGGATTTGTCTCGGGACATTTATCGAACTGGCTCAGGGCGTATTCGCGGGCGGAAGTGAAGGTGGTTCCCAGTCGCTGACTCTCCAGCCAGAGCCATATCTTCGAGCCGAGATGAGTTAAGGCGCGCTGGTTATCGCAAAGAAGTTCCATGCTGGCGCGACTGCGATGTGGGTGAAGTTTGAACTCGACGCCGATTTCATGATGCCGCCGGACATCCTCCATCCAAGGCAGTTTGTGTTCGGGAGAAAAGTTCATGAGACGGCGATTTCGTTCGTGACAATCCCAGTGGTATTTTCCGTGCGCCGCGAGAAATGCATCGCCGAAACCAAGCTGCGCTTTCGCGTGATTGCGCCCGGCGAAATCCGCGTCGTCGTCGGTGAATCGTTTGCGTTGCAGACGTTCTTTGGCGAATAGCAAACCGGAGCAACGATTCATCATCAGGCGGGTTGATTCGATTAAACGAATCTCGCTCGCTTCATACCTGGAATTCTTCTGGAAAAAATCATCGCCGATCAGGCAGCGATGGCCGCACGCAAGGTCGTAGGAAAACATGGTCGGCGGCATCGCCTTCAGCTTCTTTGCAGATGAGATTTTGAATTCCACCTCCAGGCCAGCTTGAGGAGAAAGCGTTTCACCGAGGTGATGAAATGCGCGGGAATATTTTTGCTGATTGAGCAGATCGTTCCCGCGCAGACAGACGTAAAATTCTAAATCGTTGTAAGGTTTATCTTGCGACTCGGTTTTCAGGACGCCGCCTTGTCCGCGCCCGTAACCCCCACCGAGCAACAACGCTTCGAGCCTCCCGTTCGGAATGATCTGCCGAACACCCGCCGCGACACGATCGCAGATTTGCGCCAGATCTTTTTCCAGCGCATCGCTGCCGTCGATGGTGAAGCGTGAATTCATGGGCTGACGTTTTGCGTGATCGTTTGAGAAAAAACGGCGTTGGTTTCGCGATAATCTTTCCAACCCGCTCTGAATCCATCCAGTTTGCCGCGACGTTGATGCCAGCGAATTTTGGCAGCGTGCGGCAATTCGTGGAGACGATTCCGACGCGCGCAAAATTTAAGATCGTGACGCAGATCGCTGAGGCAACCGAAGAGAACGGTGCGGGAAAAGTTGAAGTAATCCGGAGTCTCGTTCCAGGAGGCGGCCAAAGCGCGCGCATCTCCAAAACTGCGTTTGTAAGCCTGCGCCGCAGTGTAATTGTGCGAGTGCATCACGACGGAATCCGGGCAATACACCACGTTAAAACCTTCGGCTCGGCACCACCGCGTGTATTCGTCGTCCTCGGCGTATTGCAATTTTTCAAGGAAGCCGCGACGCGACCAAATATCTTTGCGAATGCCGCTGCTGACCATGCTGAAGAAGTGATCCCAAGTCGCAGATTCGCGTTCGTCACCAAAGCAGCGTTCGTAATCACAGGCGTAAACGGCTTCGCAAACATTGCGTGGAATTTGCCTGCCGAAAACCGCGGCGTTTTGAGGATTCATCAGGCCGTTGACAAGCGGGCGAAGCCAATTGGAATTTTGCGGCGTGGCGTCGGCATTCAGAAAAATTCCGTAATCACTTTCCGCAAGGCGCATTCCCCAGTTCATGACGCGGCTCGGATTGTATTCCGAAGGTTTGATTTGATGGAAATGACGCGGGCGAGCGCTGCGGATGAGATCGACCGAACCGTCAATGGAACCGGAATCGATCACGATCAATTCCCAGTTTTTGTAATCCTGTTGGCGGAGCGCGGCGAGCGTGTCGCGCAAAGCCCAGGCTTCGTTATAGGAGCGCAGAATGATGCTGACGCGTGGATCGTTCATGCGGCGGTAATCCTGAAGAGTTTGCCAAATCGACTGACGAGTTGGGCGCGTTCGTCGGTCTTCAACGCGCCATGCCAGAAGCTTAGTCCAGCGACCAGAGTCGCCACGATGCATTGAGATAAGAACAACGGCGTGCTCGTGCGAAAATCGAACAGCGGAACGAACCGTCCCAGCATGAGGAACGCCAGCAGCGGCAAGGACGCCAGCCAGATTGGAATCAGAACGGTGCGCGCGAGTTGCCAGCAAGACATTCCGGCTTCGCGTGCGGACATTGGCCACACGAAGAACCAGCCAAAAATCATTGTGGAAATGAGCGAGCCGAGCGCGACGCACAAAACGTTTCTGTAGTAAAGAACCAGCCCGACGCTGAGCGCGAGATTGAGCAATGCTTCGCCGACGCTGAGTTTCATGAGGACGCGTTCATGTCCGCACATCATGAAGATACGTTTGGAAACACTTTGCGTGACGAGAACCATGTAGCACCAGAAGAGGAGAACCTGGCCAATCCAAAAGATTTCGCGGCTGGGAACTTTGTCGCCGGTCAAAATGGACAGAATTCCTTCCATGTAAAATGCGCAGATGAAGTAAAGCGGCGTGCCGATCATGAGCGTGAAACGGGTTCCGTTGATCAGGAGCTGTCGCAAATAAACTTTGTCGCCCTTCGCGTGCAAATGCGCTGCCGCAGGCGAAAATGTGCTGGGCAATTGTTGTGTAAAGCTGGCGAAGGTTTCTGCGAGCTTGGAGCCAACTTGATAAATGGCGACCGCAGAAACGGTTAACGCCGCGCTGATCACAAGCTGATCCGTCTTGGCCAGGATGACGCTGCTGATCGTGGTGAGGTAAGCGAAAATGGAGAACTGCATCGTCTCGCGAATGATTCCAAAGGAAAAATTGCTCAAACGAATTTTCACCTTTGGCAAATATTGAAAGGCGAACATGGCCGCGACAATGCAGGGAATAATCCCGCTCAACAGCGCGATGATGAAAATGGTTCGGAGTGGCCAATGATAATGAACCGCGAGAGTGACGAAGAGTAGATTGGCGAGGACTCCGCTGGAGAAAATAATGTTGGTCAGGCAGATGCGTTGCTGGCCGATCAGAATCTCAGGAAAAATTCCGAGCGGAAAGGCGATCGCCATTCCAGCAAAGAAGAACACCAGGATTTCTCGGAACCGCTCGCGATTTCCGTCCGTGATGTTGAAGAAATCGACGACAAAATGGGAACCCAGCAAAATCGTCACGATCATCAGTATTCCAATCGCTAGGTAAACGAAGAAAATGGTGCTGAGAATTTTGCTCAAACGATCCCACTCTTGATGCACCGACAATTCAGCAACTCGTTTTTCTGCGGTGAACCCGAAACCGAAATCCAAGAGAATCCCATAGCCGAAAACGCTCCAGAGCAGCGCCCAGAAACCAAATTCTTCCTGGGTCAGATTCTGGTAAAGCATCCGGAACATCAATAATCCAGCGACCATCCGGACGGCAGTGCAGATGTAGTTGGAAATCGAATTGCGCCAGATATTTCGAGTAACTTCCTGGTTGGTCATGATTGATATTTTGCAACGGGAACATTCAATGTTTGTCAGAGCGCGCAAGGCAATCGGCCAATGCTTTCGCAAGGCCTTTGACGTGCGGCTCCATTAAAATTGTGTCGTGATTGCCCGGAACGATTCGGGTTTCAATTTCTCCAGCCAGACTCGGCCAGCCGTAGAGCGGGTCGATGATTTGCGCCGGGTCGGGTTCATGCGCGTTGAACAAAACGACTTTACGCGGGTAGCGGCGAACGTTGTAGAACTTCAACGCGTCGAGGTTCGTGTGGTAAACGTGTTCGAGCTTCGCGAGATGCTGGTTGATTTCCTCAACGTTTGCATCCGGCGCATTTGATTTTTCGACACGCCGAAAACGCATCTCATTGGCTCGTTGGACGCCGCGATAATAATTCACTTTCTCACCGAAATAAGTCCGCCACTGCTTCAGATTCATTTTCAACAAGCAACCGATCCGACGAGCGTAGAATCGTAAATCTGAGCGAGATGGAGCAGGGGCGGGAGTTTCGATGAGCGCCATCAAAGCGACTTCTTCGCCCGCCGCCAACAGCTGGTGGCCCATTTCCACAGCGACAATTCCGCCGTAGCACCAGCCCCCAAGATAGTACGGCCCACGCGGTTGGACGGAGCGCATCTGTTTTACGTAGAGCGCCGCCATTTCTTCCACGCGAGTTTGGGTGTCTTCTTTGCGACCGAAACCGAGCGATTGAAATCCGTAACACGGTTGATCAAGTCCGAGGTGATAGATCAATGCGCCGTAGGCAAGAACATCGCCGGGAGTGGTGTGAACGAGAAACAGCGGCGGGCGAGTTCCGAGCGGTTGCAACGGAACCATCGAAGAAAATTTGAAATCGCCGGATGAATTCTGGATGTGTTTGGCGAGCGATTCGATGGTTGAAGCTTGATACAAGATTTCGAGCGGAAGCTTTTTGCCGGTAAAACGTTCAATTTCGACGATCAACTTCAAAGCTTGCAGGGAATCGCCGCCGAGTTCGAAAAAGCTCACATCGATTCCAATGGGACGGCGGTTAAGAAAGCGTTCAAAGACGAGTTGAAGCTGCATCTCGAGCGGCGTCTGAGGCAGCTTGATGGCTTCTGAGGAAATTCCTTCTTCAGTGGAAGGATCCGGCAAGGCGCGTCGATCGACCTTTCCGTTGGGCGTCAGGGGCAGCGCGCCGAGTTGCACGAACAGCGATGGAACGGCGTAGTTGGGAAGTTTTTCGAGAAGAAATTTTCGCAGCTCCGCAGCGGTGGGAACTGGCTTACAGACGAGATACGCCACGAGTTGTTTGTCGCCATTAGCAGTGTCTTTGGCAATAACCACGGCTTCACGCACCACGTGATGTTGCGCCAGAACTGTTTCGATTTCGCCCAACTCAATTCTGAAACCACGAATCTTTACCTGGTGATCAATGCGTCCGAGAAACTCGATATTGCCATCCGGCAGCACGCGCCCGAGGTCGCCCGTTTTATAAAGACGCGTCTTTGGCGAGAAGGGATTGGTGATGAATTTTTCCGCAGTGAGATCGGGTCGATTCAGATATTCGCGAGCTAAACACGAGCCCCCAAAAAACAATTCGCCGGGCGTTCCTTCGGGCACTGGGCGAAGGTTTTCATCCAGCAAATAAACTTCCGTGTTGGAAATGGTTTTGCCAATCGGCGGCAGCGCAGGCCAATCGTGAGCGGGACCTTTCAAGGTAAAGGCTGTCACGACGTGTGTTTCCGATGGGCCATACTGATTGTGCAAAACGCACTGCGGCAGGTGCGCGAAGAAATTCTTTACCGTGGGTGTGATTTGCAATTGCTCTCCGGCAGTGATGATTTCGCGCAAATGACGTGGATGAATTTGTTCGTGTTCGGCGGCGTCCGCCAAATGTTTTAAAGCGACGAAGGGCAGAAACAAACGTTCCACATTTTGTTCGTCCAGAAATTTGATGAGTCGCGAGGAATCGCGTCGCAGTTGTTCGGACACGAGAACCAATGTTCCTCCAGAGCAAAGCGTCGAGAAGATTTCCTGAAACGACACGTCGAAATTCAACGACGCAAATTGCAGCGTTTTGGCGTCAGCGCGCGCGCTCCAATTTTTGAACTGCCACGAAAGCAAGTTGAGCAGAGGGCCTTGCGGCATGGCCACGCCCTTTGGTTTTCCGGTCGAGCCAGACGTGTAGATCAGGTAAGCAAGATTTTTCGGATCAACGTCCGCTGAAAGATTTTCGTCAGATTCTTTGGCTGCCATTTTCCAATCGGTATCGAGGCAAAGAAGATGGGCGCTTTTCCCGGCAAGAATTGGAGCAATCTTTTCTTGTGTTAAAATGATCGGCGCTTGCGTGTCTTCGAGCATGAAGCTCAAACGCTCTTTGGGATAATTCGGGTCGAGAGGAACATACGCGCCGCCGGCTTTGATCACGGCGAGAACGGCGATGATCATTTCAACAGATCGTTCCAAACAAATTCCGACGATGACATCGGGACCGATGCCGGATTTTTTTAAATAGCGCGCAAGCTGATTGGCGCGGGCGTTCAAATCTTCATAGCTGATTTGCGCGGCGTTTCCTATTTTCTCTGGAAATGAAACCGCCGTTCCACTCGCGACTTTCTCAGCCTTGCGTTCGAATAAAGTCTTCAGCCCGACACGGTTCGCAGACTGGGATTTGGAGAGGAGTTCCGTAAAAATGGATTCGGGTGCAGCAGTCAAAGTAGGCATTGCTATTCCTTTTTAAACAACGGCGGCGGTTGAGCGCGCCGGAATATTATTTCCTGTCTTTGCCAAATAGGCTTCGTGCGTCATCAGTCGATAAATGTCGGGAATCGCTTTTGTTTCTTCGGGAATCTCCGGCTGGTTGGTGAACAGCGCGGCGTAACTTTGTTTCTCGGAAGGATGATAGCCATGCATCGCGCGAATCGGTCGTTCGCCCATGTGGCTCGGCACGATGAGAACGCCTTCCTTCACGAGGAATATCAATTCACCAAAATGACGGTCTGGAAAAAGCGCCCGCATTTCTTCCAGTTCGGAATCTGGAAGAATTCTGCCCTGCGGAACCGTCTGCAAAGAGCGTGTGATTTTTTCGCGCGCTTGTTCGTTGAAGAACCAAAAGCGCGCCATCGTGGAGTCGTAAACGACGGCGTAATCTTTTTCCATGCGCACTTCCAGCGCGTCGATTTTCGCTTTCAGATCGAGCAGTTCGTCGCAATTCGCCATGCCGTGATCGCTGAAGACGTAGAGTTTTACTTCGTCGTAATGTCCCTGCGCCGCCGTCAAAACTTGTTCCACCCATTCTTCATACATGCGCAGGCGTTTTGGAATTTCGGGAGATTGGTTACCAACGCTATGCAAAAGGCCATCCAACCCGGGCCAGTATGAAAACGAGAAATCAATGGATTCACTGCGGATGGCGGCGATCAAGTCGTCGCGGTTCTCCGGTTCCGTTCGGCCTGGATCACTGACGAAGTAAGGGACTTTATTCTCGGTAAGAAAATCGAAAATGTTCGATCCCCGATTCATCCCATTCGGTTTGAGCGGACTTTTCTTTTCGCTGAAATCGTAAAGCGCGATGTGTTGAAACGGAATGTTGTAAAGATCGAAGTAGCCCTCAAAACCCAGTTTGTGCCGAACCAGTTTGGTGAGCCACCGACGGAAAATGCGTCGGCTGGTCAACGCTGTCGGCAGCCAGCGCAAGGGCCGCAAAAATTTGAACGGCGAATTTTTTGGGTCGTAAACAAAGTAACACCAGTTGCGATGTTCGTCTGGCCAGCGACCGGAAAGAATCGAAGGGACGCACGTTGAACTGTAGCCAAAAACGGATCCGAGTTTTTTTCTTTCTGGCGCAACGTTGCGAAGGAACGGATCGTTTTTAACGATTTCCCACCCGCACGCATCAATCATGATGAATATTGGCAGAACAGATTTCATATCGGGTTAGTTTCAGGAACCAACCGTTTGACCTCTGCAATCAACTGAGTCGGGCTGAACGGTTTTGTTAAAATGACGTCGGCACCGGATTGAGAAATTGAATCAAAATCTTGCGGGACATCCGTCATGCGGATCGTCGGGATGCTGTGCGCTGCATGATTGGACTTCGGGTGGTCAGCGCTCTTGAAGAATTGCGCGTCCGGGCAATCATCCATCACGACCAGTTCCGGTGTCTGATGCTCGATCGCCGCCATTGCTTCCTGTTGGTTGCGCGCCTTGATTAATTCATAACCTGCACGTTCCAGATGATGCTGGATCAGGCGGAGCATGAATGGTTTTTCATCAACGACTAAAATTTTTCTAGACATAGTTTTTCGGGTTAAAAGGTTTCTTCAGCCAGGACCAAAAATGTTTGGTCATCCCGTGGAACGATCTGTTTCTGGAACTGCCGCAGTTCCGATGCGAGCGAGTTCTTCCATTCCTCCGCTGTCCGCAGCAGAGGTGCGTTATCCGAGAGCCACGTTATGAGGCGGCTTTGGCCAAAAAATTCGTCACGCGGATTTCGTGATTCGGTCACGCCATCCGTGTGAAGAACGAGACGGGCATTGTGCGGTAGCAACATCGTTTCTTCCGCGAAATGTGTGTCGCACAAAATCCCCAAGGGCATTCCTTCCGGAGAAATCAATCTCGGTTTTGAATCGTCATTGCCCAGAAGCAGAGCAGGGCAATGTCCCGCGCTGGCGATGGTCAGTTCGCGGGATCGCACATCGACGAACGCAAGTTGTGCGGTGATGAACATTTCCACTTCGGAAAGTTCTTCGTGCAGCAACCGGTTGACGCGCGAAAGAAGCGCCGCCGGTTGATTCGCAAGTTCAGGTGCGCCGCGCAAAACGCTGCGGAGAACAGCGGCGAACAGCGCGGCGGGAATTCCTTTGCCCATGACATCCGCGATGATCAGCAACGCGGAATGTTCATTGATCGAGACGACATCGTAGAAATCACCACCGACATGCCGTGCGCTTTCGCAGAAACCGGCGAGGCTGAATCCAGAAAGCTTTGGCAGTTGTTTCGGGAGCAAAGCGCGTTGAATCCCCTGGGCAATTTCGAGTTCGTGCGTGACGAGCCGATGATTCAATTGTTCTTCGTGAAGCCGCGCGTTGACGATTTGCATCGCGAGGAAATCGGAGACGGTGTGAACGATGTTAACGTGCGCGGCGGTGAAAGGACGTTCGCTCACTTTTTTGGCAAGCGTCAATGTCCCCGTCAAAGTGTCGGCGAAATAGAATGGATGAATTAACCCGAGGCTGGCGGGTTGCATGGCCCGCAATGGATCATTTTCATGAAGCGGAATCTGGCGGCTAAACCAAATGTCTTTGTGCAATGACGCGGCTTTCAATTCTGCGGAAGATGACGTTTCTGTGCCCGAGAGTTGGAGCGGTTCGGGATGTAGTTCGGGTTCCGAAGCGACGTAATTGCTCAAGACCGTCCCGTCATCGGCAGCAACGCGCAGAAGGAACCAATCAGCCGAAGTGATTTTCAACAGATCGTGACAGAGCGTTTGTGAGAAGCTTTTTAGATTTCCACCTTTGCTTAGCTCTGTGCCGCTGCGGAAAATTGCGGATAAACTTTCGTAACATGAACCGAGTTCCTCGGCCATTTCGCTGATGACCTGCTCGCTCTCGGCGAGCTTCAGTTTGAGGTCGTGCGCGTCGAATTTTGGAAACGACCGCGCTTTCCGCATCGTCAATGTATTCCCATCGCCGTTATTAATGTAGGTCACTTCATCCATCAACGACTGGATAATGAAAAGTCCTCGTCCGCTTTCGCTGCTTTGCTCTGCCAACTGAATTTTTTTCGAGAGTTCAAAACCGGCGGTGTGATCGTGAATGCGCGTTTCTATAACCGTCTCATCGCAGAACAAAGTGACTTCAATTTTCTCGAACGCTCGGGAAGGAGCGGCGTAGAGAACCGCATTGTTGCAGGCTTCGACCAACGCCAGCTCGCACGCCATGAGTTCTTCTTCCTTCAAGTCTTTTGTTTCAAGAAACTGGCGGGCCGACGCGGCCATGGGCCGCACTTCATCGAGATCGCAGGCAAGCGAAAGCTGAAGATTCATGGCGCTCGGATTTAGGAGGGGTGCGAGCATGTTAACGTTTGATGATTTCAAAAATGCGATGCATCCGCGTGAGTTCAAGAATCTGCTGGACGGGCGGCGTTGGATTGAGAAGACGCACCTGGCCATTGCGAGTGCAGGCCATTTTATGTAACGAAATCAAAGCGCCCAAACCACAACTGTCCACGAACATTGTCTGAGATAAATCAACCTCGATAAACTTATGCGCATCCGTCATCGCGGCGCGCGCGTGGTCCCGAAAAGAAGTGGCGTTGGACGCGCCCAACTCCTTTAGTCCAGTGATACTTAAAGTGTCTGCGCAGTTTAAAACTTTCATATTTATTCGCCTTTTTCATTTCCACTACGCCTTGGGAAATCTTTTTCTTCCCCTCCCTTAGGAAAGATGTGTTGACTATAGGTTGGTTGAAGATGGCTGAACAATCAGGGGTGAGTACATTTGTTCCAGCGGCAAAAGTCCGTGCAAATTTCTCAGAGTAAACCCGAAATCCCTGATGCCTCGATGGCTCCCGGCCAAACCAGCAGTTCGGTGGCAGGTTCCCGCATCTGGCACCCGATAGCTGGACAATTTACGAACTCGCCCTTTACTGTTGGAAAATTTATGGAAAAGCCCGCACCCGAAACCATTGAACCCTACCTTCAGCTGCATCCAGCCGATCTGGCCGATCGTCTCCAGCGGCTGACCATTGAGGAGGCACGTGAGGTTCTGGCTCACCTACCTGCATCGCTGGCCGCCGCTGCTATTTCAGAGATGAATCATGAACGTTCCGCTGAATTGCTCTCCGAGTTTTCTGCTGAACAAGTAACGGATCTGCTCGAGGAACTTCCCCCCAGCGAGGCCGCAGATGTTGCCGCGGATTTGACGGAGGAACAACGGGCGGAGGCGCTGGCCGATTTGCCTCCTGAAAAATCGGCAAAGCTTAACGCTCTCTTGCGTCATGCAGAGGACACCGCTGGCGGAATCATGAGCGACCGCTTCATCGCGCTCCGTGCTGAGCAGACGATTCAGGAGTGTCAAGGGGCGTTGCGCGGACGGGCCGAAGGTCAAGTAGAGGACGTCTCCTACCTCTATGTCACTGACGCGGATCAAAAACTTCTCGGCGTTGTTTCGTTACGCGACCTGGTTTTTCGGAGACCCGAGCGACGCATCTCGGAAATCATGAATCCAAAGGTCACTTTCATTCGCGTTGATGCGGACCAGGAAGAAATCGCCCGCCAATTTGAACACTATCATTTTCTCGGTTTGCCCGTGGTCGATCATCAGGGGCGACTCGTCGGAATCGTGCGCGCTAACGACGTCATCGGAATTGCGCAGCATGAAGCGACCGAAGACATGCAATTGATGGTCGGTCTGTCTGGTGAAGAACATGCCTTGACGCCGTGGCGGCGTTCCGTGCGGTCACGTCTGCCATGGCTCTACGTGAACCTGGGAACGGCATTTTGCGGCGCGGCCGTCGTCGGACTTTTCGAGGAAACCATCGCGAGATGGACGGTATTGGCAATTTTCCTGCCCGTCGTTTCTGCGCTCGGCGGAAACTCTGGCGCGCAAACGTTGACGATTATCATACGCGATATTGCGCTCGGCGAACTGACGGAAGGAGACGGTCGGCGCGCCTTGATGAAAGAAATTTTTGTAGGCATTGCCAACGGATTGGCGATCGGAGTCATCGTTGGACTGATCAGCTATCTTTGGAAAGGTGAGGCAATTCTCGGAGTGGTGATTGCGGTCGCGATGGTGTTGAACATGCTGGCTGCGGCGTTGGTTGGCGTGTTAGTGCCATTCGGATTGAAGGCCGCGAAAATTGATCCGGCTCTCGCTTCCAGCATTTTTGTCACGGCCATCACGGACATCGCGGGATTCTTTTTCTTTTTGGGCCTGGCCACCGTGGCTCTCCGTTGGTGGGGATTGTAAGCCATCACTCGTTTTGGAAACGCACTCGTCAAAGCAAAAAATCATTTTAAGTTAACTCGTGCAGTCCTGGAAAAAAAACTCGGAACCCTATCTCGCAAAAATCCGGGATTTTATTCAACGACATTGGAAAGGGATCCTGTCGATTCGCGAGAAAATCAGCTTGAGCGAAGAAGCCTTTCATCTCGTTCTCGCCGGAGCGGTTGGAGTCATCGGAGGGTTTACGAATCTAATTTTTTACAACTGCATTCGTCTGTTGCAGACCATCATTTTCGGCGAAGCGCGCGATTCTGCGGAGATGGCGCATTCAATTGCCTGGTGGTTGCGTTTTCTCGTTCCTGCTGTCGGCGGACTCGCCGCTGGGGCGATACTCTATTTTGGCGTTCGGCTCGTCGGTAAACATAGTTCCTCAAATTTCCTGGAAGTTGTCGTTGCAGGAGATGGGCGTCTCTCCTTTCGCAGTGCATTGGTGCGCGCAGTTTCCTCTTTGATGAGTATCGCAACGGGCGCCTCCATCGGACGCGAAGGTGCAATAACCCAGATGACCGCGATGCTCTCGTCGAGGTTGGGGCAGTTTGCCAAATGGCAGCCGTATCGGCTGCGATTGCTGGTGGCTTGCGGTGCCGCATCGGGTCTGGCGGCTGCCTACAATGCGCCTGTCGCTGGAGCGGTTTTCGCGGCGCAAATCGTTCTTGGAAATTTCTCCATGAACCTGTTTGCTCCGCTGGTTTTCTCCTCTGTTATCGCATCGATGCTTTCGCGAAATTTTTTTGGAATCAATCCATGGTATGCAATGCCTGCGTTTGATTTTACGCGAGTGTCACAATTGCCCTGGTTTCTTATACTTGGCGTTCTCGCGGGGGGCCTGGGCGTTTTATTTATGAAAATGTTGCGGCGTAGTGAGGAGACGTTCGTCCGTTTCCCGCTTCCGCTCTACCTGCGTCTGGCACTGGGAGGCATCTTCGTAGGAGTGATAGCGATCGGCTACCCGCAGGTTTGGGGTAACGGTTATTCCGTGGCGAACGAGATTCTCCACGACCATTTTGAACTGAAACTACTTTTTGGAATCGTGCTGGCCAAGCTCCTTGCGACTGTGTTGTCGATTGGGTCAGGTGCAGTTGGGGGGGTGTTTACACCCACTCTATTCCTCGGTGCCGGTCTCGGGGCCCTCTTTGGAAAAACGCTGCACTTAGCTCACTTCGGCGAGCAGTTACCGATTGGTGTTTTTGCACTGGTTGGGATGGGCAGCATGTTAGCCGCAACCACGCGTTCGCCGCTCCTGGCAATGATCATGGTCCTGGAGATGTCGTTCAATTATTCGCTTATGCCGCCACTCATGCTGGCGAGCGTCGTCTCCACTTTGGTCGCGCGCCGCTTTCATCCGGAATCCATTTACACTGAACCACTCCGCAAAAAAGGTTTGGCTCTCGATTCGGAAACCGCACGAGCGGGCGCAGCCACCGAGCAAACTGTGGGGGACATTATGCGCGCGCCTATTCCACCCCTTCACGAAACCGCCACCTTGCGCGAAATTGGTGATCGCTTTCTAACGAGCGCGAATAATTTTCTGCCGGTCGTTGATGAGAAGCAGCGGTTGCTCGGAGTCGTTGCGTTGCATGATTTGAAGGAATATTTGAATGCGGGCCAGGAACTCAACGCAATCATTGCCTACGACGTGATGCGTCCGCCGCCGCCGTGCCTGACACCCAGCCAGCGTTTGCTCGATGCCTTGCCGATCCTCCTCGCCAGTGAACAGCGTAATGTTCCTGTCGTGAACACTTTCAAAGAGAATCGATTGGTCGGAACTGTGGCTCGTGCCGAAGCGCTCGGCTCCCTTTCCGAAGCAATCGCGGCGAGCAGTATGACGACAAAATCTTCCCAACCTGAAGCCGTTAAAGAAGCGCAAGGCAGCCAATGAGTGCCGAAACAAACCAGATCAACATGACTGCGCGAGTTTTCGACCAGCCATGACGGGTGAGGCGATGTGAAAAATGGTTGTTGTCACCGATGTAAAACGGTTTGCCCAGTCGCCAACGCAGCATCACCACGCAAACTAAATCCGCCAGAGGTATTGCCAAAATCAGCAATGGCGTAAGCACAGCAAGGCTGCGTTGATTTCCGACGGTATAGAAGTGCGGCAAAATTCCCAACACGGCCAAAAGAAATCCAACGAGATGACTTCCTGCATCGCCCAGAAACGCGGAGGCATTTGGAAAATTAAACGGCAAAAATCCTAACAGAGATCCAGCGATCATCAGAGCAATCAGCGCATCGAGAATTTGGCCTGAAGCCATTGCGCTCAGTGCGAAATACCAAGCGCCGATAAACCCAACACCTGTGCAGAGCCCATTCATGTTATCGATGAAATTGAAGGCGTTCGTCACCGTGAGAATCCAAAGGATGGTGATGGCATAACTAAAGAATAGATTCGGGACAAACAAAGTGATCCGCACGCCCGCCGCAGCGACGAGTAACGCAATCAGAAATTGGCCAGTGAACTTGATCTTCGGCGATAACTCATGTCTGTCGTCAATCCAACCCAGCAAAAGCATTCCGAACGCTCCGAATAAGATGGCGCCAAATTCTACTGCTCGTTTTTCCAGTGTTGGACGAATGTGTTCGAACGATCTTGAGTCAGGAGCAATGAAGAAAACAATTGCTGCTGCAAAAATGATTGGAACTGCTAGACCCGTCATAACGGAAAATCCACCGGAGAGTGGAACCGGAACGGAATGAATTTTGCGATGACCGGGATCATCGACCAATCCAACACGTCGGCATTCTTTGCGCCAGAGGGGCGACGAGACCAGCGCGCTTAGCAAGGCACCGGCGAATGCCAAAATATAAATGTTCAGCGGGAAGATCATCGCGCCGAATTGGTTGAACCAAGTTTCACGTAGAGTTCGTAGATATTTTCCACCATCTCTTCCACAGAAAAATGCCGATTCACAAATTGTTGCCCTCGGCCACCGAGCTTTTTCCGCAATTGTGCATCATTGGCAAGTTGCTCAATTGAATTGGTCAACGCAGCGAGATCTCCTGGTGGGATGAGAAATCCGGTCTCGTTGGGAATGCAGATTTCATTTGCGCCGTCGCAATCATAGGCAATCACGGGTTTTCCAGCGGCAAGCGCCTGGGGCAAGGCGCGGGGCAATCCTTCCCGGCGCGACAAATGCACCAGCGCATCCATGATTCCGAGGTAGCGGGGAACTTCATCGGGTGGGACCAATCCGGCAAAAATAAAATGCTTTTCCAAGCCAAGCGTCCGGGCTCGGAATTCAAAGGGTTGTCTCCATTTCCCGTCGCCCACGAGGAGAAATTTGATTTGTGGAATGCGCTTCACAATTGCCGGAGCAGCTTGAAACAGATCATCGTGCCCTTTCAATTCAAACAACCGCGCAATCTTTCCAACCACAAAATCCTGGCCAGCGATTCCGAGTTTTTCTCGAAGCGCCAGATCGTTTGTTGAAGTCAAAAAAGGATTTAGTGAGAAGCCGCTAAAGATGCGGGTGTACTGCGCGCGGTTGCCGATACCCGCAGCGAGGTATTGTTCAGTCATGGCGTTCGCCACAGAAATAAAATGCGTCGTAAATCGAGCCGCATATTTCTCGGCTGAGCGAAAGATGAGGTTGGCAAATCCATTCTGAAACTGGCCGAAAGACGGACCGTGAATGGTATGAATGACAATGGGAACGGAGGCGCGTTTGGCTGCAACTCGCCCGAGAATCCCCGCTTTGCCGCTGTGCGTGTGAACAATGTCAGGTTTCGTTTCGTGAAATATCCGGGTGAGTTTTTGGAGTGCCGCCAGGTCCTTAAATGGATCCACCGGGCGGACCAATTCAGGAATAACGGTCAGCAGCTCTGGTTGCCGGGCAAATGCTGATTCCAATGAACCTTCTGGTCCATAAGTCGGTCCCGAAATCAAATCCACGTGAACCCCGGGCTTGTTTTGCAGGCCAAGAACCGTCGCGACTGTGTTTTCCTGCGCGCCCCCGATGATCAATCGAGTGATGACGTGGGTGACACGCATCCAGCTATTTTCCGGACTCCAATTCCGCGACGCGTTTCTGCACCGTCTCGAATTCGGGAGTGTTTGATGGCGCGTGTTTTAAATAAATTTTATAATTCTTTAGCTCCTCAGCTTTGTTGTTTTGTTTTCCGGCTATATGCGCGAGTCCGTAATAAACCTGATATTTCGATTTTGGCGACGCTTCGGCCATTGACGTATAATCGCGCTTAGCCGCATCAAACTTTCCGCTTTGCAGATTTGCAATGGCTCGATTGAGCAATGCATCTTTGTTTTCCGGTTGTACTTTTAACAATTGATCCAGCGTTGCAACGGCTGGGGCAAATTGACCGGTTTGCATCAATAACACTGCCTTGACGAAAAGACTTCCTGGATCATTTCGCGTGAGCTTCAATTGTTTTTCAACACTGTTCAATGCGTTGGTAAATTGCCCTGACGCCACATAAAGCTGGGTTAACAGGGCGAGTTGTGCCTGGTCTTTTGGGTTCTT
Organism: Verrucomicrobiota bacterium; assembly: GCA_038316905.1. Taxonomy (GTDB): domain Bacteria; phylum Verrucomicrobiota; class Verrucomicrobiia; order Limisphaerales; family CANJXF01; genus CANJXF01. The sequence goes on from JBBQAX010000002.1 coordinate 16,515, forward strand.
CTCAAGCGACTCCAGCAGAACTTTTTCTGCAGCCGGGAAATCCGATTTCGCCACGTGCGAAAGCGCTTCAGTTCTTAATATTTCAAATTGGGCGTTGGTGTTGAGAAGAGCAACGGTGGGATCTTCTCGAAGTTGTTGCACCAGTTTGAGGGATTCTTCGGGGCGCTGCAGTTCAATATACGTCTTCGCCAAGCCCAGCTTTGCCGGAAAATTCTTCGGAGTAAGTTCGAGGGCGCGCATGAAAAACTGTGCCGCCTGTCGAAGATTGCCACCACGCGCGAAACTCTCCCCCATTTGAAGAAGAAAATTCGGTTCATCGAATGGACCATTCATGGCTAGTGCTCGTTCCCAGGATCGATATTGCTCAATTTTCTTTGCTAAGGAGTCGTCACGTTGCACTGGCCGGATTTCACCTTTTCGTAGGCCGACATTGAATTGCAGATTGATCTGAGCCACGACGTTCTCGGGATTTAGCGCGTAGGCAGCAGCAAAGGCATGACCCGCATCCTCCAGCATTTTGGCTTTTTGCAAATATGTTCCCCAGGTGTTTAAGCCCAGAGAATAAAGAGTATTGATCGCGGTGACCTCTGGACTTTTCCTGCCGAGCGACGCGCGTTTTGGCACTTCGGATTTTATGAACGAATTCCAGAACTCTTTATTTTCAGCCACAATTTCAGGAGGCAATGTCATCGCGTTGATCCGGTTTGCTGGATATTCCCGAAGTTCGTAAATCAGTTTGTGCGGGACTGGGTAGAACCTCTCGAAGTAGTAACCGAAACTTGGATGTAGATAATAAATGGCGTGCGTTTTCGCCAGCGTTTCCATGCGCTGAAGCAGTTCAGCATCTTCGATGCGATTGGTTGAGTTCACCGCTGCCCATTGTTTTCCGTAGCGCCTTTGCAAGTTGCGATGATATTCCGGAAAGGGAAGCAATGAAGTATCGAGCAGAAGGTTTTGCGTTGGTTTCCCCGATTTTGTAAAAGCGGCCTGGAGCAGATAGAGGCGCGTTGAATCGTCGCTTAACACCACGGTTTTTCCCGTCGGCAAAGTTTCCGCCATTGATGTGGCTAATTTGCGGGAGGCATCGCTGTTGATCGCTTGAATGACAGGGAAGTTTTTCCAGGCCAATGCGACTGGAACAGCCAATGCAGCCATGCCTGTTGCAACCAGCACAATCACGTTGATCATTCGGAATAGTGTCGAAGAGCGCGCCCACTTCTGCGAAGGCTCCCGGCCAAAAACGAGGAGCGCATAGCCGATGAAGTAGCCAACCGTCAAAGCTGTCAGGTAGTAGAAAGTTAGAAACGGGAAAACGTCAAATCCGAGTTCGCGTGCGCTGAATTTTGGGTCAAAGAACACCCAAAATCCAATTGCCAGGAAAAACAGATGAATGACGCGGAACATGAATGCCGTAATCAAGCCGCTGGCATGGCTGACATCACCTCCACGGAAAGAGGGCCAGTGGATGCCGATCATCAGCAGCGGAAGGAGCGAGGTCAGACCCACCATAAAAAGGTTCAAACGCAGTCGGGTCGCCTGCTTAAATGGCAAGTCGTATAAATAACCCGTCTGAAGGCCGAGGTTCCCTTTCAATGTTCCAAAAAACGTCTGGTCTGCGTTGCCGGAGAATGCAGCGATGATGGGGAGGAGCAAATAGAGTAGCAGGCCGATTGCGCCGAGACCAATCATCCGGGTTATAAACCGGAAATTGAAAAAGCTAAGTCCTTTGATCCAAACCAGAGAAATCAGGAAAAAGGGAAAGAAACCAATCATGGCAAAGTTGTTGGTGACGCCCACGCCATAAACGAACGCCAGCTTCATAAGCCAGCTTTCATCTTTGGAAACACGAAATTCCAAGAGGCAACGAATCACATACGCAAACAACAACAAGTCCAGCATTTCACCCGTCATGGCGATGGCGTGTTCCCAGAACGTGAGCTGAAATCCGAGCACCAGCGCGGCTGCCAGCGGGGGCAGCCAGGCGTATGGAATGGTCAGAGAATTTGGCCCGGTTTCACGTTGGCGTTGTTCACGCGTGCGGTCTTGCGGGAGCAAGGCGACAGAGCGCGCGAGCAGACCAAGGGTGAGGGCGGCGCAAACGGCGGAGAAGATATTCAGCGCGGTCAGTTGCATGCTGCTGCTCAACCAGCGGAACGGATAGGTCAGCAGAAAATGGAGCGGTGCAGTCACCGGCGCGCGCCAATCCCACTCGGCGATTTTTGCGACGACGGGCAGACTTTTCAATGTCACCCAATGGTTGAGGGTGAAAGCGTAGATCAGCAAAAGTCCGCCGGTAATTATCCAGGGGAGAACGCGCGCGGCGAAGCAGGATGGTGATTGTTCCCGAAGGGTCTCCGTTTGTTCTGTCGTCATTGGTGCTTTGAGTTGAAACGATGCTTTAAATGTTGGCAAGTCTTTGCACTGTTACGAACACGCGCGCAAATCGGCGACGCATTCGACATGTTGCGTTTGCGGAAACATGTCCAGCGGGACGACCTTTGCCAGTTTAAAGACACCACTGGCGCAGAGGACGTTCAAGTCTCGCGCCAAAGTCGCCGGATGGCATGAGACGTAAATGATTTGAGCAGGACGAACCTGTTCCAATAAACGCATCGTTTCGGGGGGGCACCCGGTGCGAGGCGGATCGAGAATGATTGTGGTCGCGCCTCGATCGTATCGGCCAATCAAGCCCGGCAAAAGATCCTCGGTGCGGCCGCCAATGAATTCGCCGTTCGTTAACCCGCGTTTCTCCGCGTTGATTTTCGCCGCTTTGATGGCGGGCATATCGACTTCGATACCGACAAATTTCTCTACCAGATCGCCGAGTTCCACGCTGAAGAATCCGACGCCGCAATAGGTATCGATCAGAAACCGCGATTTGCTGTCGCGCAATCGATCGCGCACCGCCTCAACCAGCTTCGGTAACAGGAAAAAATTATTCTGAAAGAATGAATCGCGCGGGAGTTCCCAACCTTCCGGCGGCACGCGCAGGACCACTTTCAGTCCGCCGCGTTCCGGCGGATTTCTTCGCACCCGTTGAATTTCAACATTCAAAGCAGGCTCCGCGATTTTGCATTCTTCGATGTCAACGACCAGACGGCTCTCAGCGCGAAGGAACCCAATGTTCAATCCTTGTTTGAACTTGTCCCACTGGCTGCGGATCATGATGCGATTTCGGTATCCGTAGGGCTGGGGGCAACCCACCACGGGATCGATCAGCGCACCCGAAAATTTTCCCACACGATCAAACAGATCAACGATTTGTTTGTGTTTAATGCGAAGCTGCGCCGGATAATCGATGTGCTGATATTGGCAGCCGCCGCAATTGCCGAAGTAAGGGCAGGGCGGCGCAACGCGTTCCGGGGAGGATAAAATCACTCTGAGTAACTTGGCACGGGCGAATCGTTTTTTGACTTCTACGATCTCGACTTCCACTTCTTCGCCCACCATGACGAACGGAACAAAGATGACAAAATCTTCCAGGCGCGCAACTCCTTCGCCGCCGAATGCGATGTCGGAGATGGTGACTGAAACGGTATTTCCCAGAGCTAAATTCACCCGCGCAAGTTACGTGTGGGTCAGAGGTGGTAAAAGGTTTTTATGGAATTGTCGTATGGTCAGTCCGTGCGAATCGCTCGATAAAAGCGATAGGAATTACTTAACGGTTGGCTGAACTCGATGGATTCAGAATTCAAAATAAAGTTCGTGAGCGGCAACCATTGCGTGAGATTGGTCGAAGTTTGGATTTCATAACCGCCTCCTGCTTCTCCAGTCATCGTGAACTGAACTTCCGTTCCATCACCGGATAAAACAACGGAACTGAATTGTGATGGAATCGGCGGCTTCAAAAAATTCAGAACGTTGGCCATGTAGGCTGCACGCGCCGCAGCGGTCGTAATCGTTTCAAATGGAAACCCAAAATAGAGGACTTTTCCGCCTTCTGCCGAGCCGTCGTATTGGATGGCAGCGCCCCCGTTGGGAACTCCGAGATAAGTGAGAACCGTTTTCGCGGTGCCAACGGGCGTCAATATTTCTGGCGATTTCACCCAATAAATTCCTTTTGTTCCATCGTCGATGTTTCCGTTCGCATTTCCACTGAACAAATCATTCGCGACCGGAACGAAGGTATAACTGGATGAATTCGTATTCGCATCCATCGCCAGATCTGCATGCAAATAGTTATTAAAGAATTCCCGGTCCGCGGAGGTTGGGCCAGCAGCACGGTCCAGTGAGAAAGCGATTCCCGCGCCTGACACAAAAAGATTTCCGTGATTGTTGAGGAACGCTGCGATTTTGCTTTGGGCCACGCTGTTGAAATTGTCCGAAGAATCCTGACCGCATTCCCAGATCACGATTAGATAATTCGTCAGAGCGATCAGGTTGTTCGTCACGGCTTCTTTCGAACAGGAATCGAATGGCAAACCGTAGGCGCTAATCGCTTTCCCATGTTGCACGACGTAATCGAACGAATTGTTGACGCGCGGATTAACGCGTTCCGCTGGGCCGTTGGTCCCGGCAGGTTGATAATTTTGCGCCGCCGTGGTCTGGCGTAAATTCGTGGTGCGATCAAAGCGATTGAATCCATTGACGAATAAAACTTTCGATGCGTTGGAATTTACTGTCCATCGGCAGCCCACCGTTTCAGACGGGAACGATTCTCCCGGCGAATTAAATGCGGCGATGCGAAAATAATAATCTGTGTCGGGCGACAAATCAGTCAGCGTGAGTTCCGTGTTGAAGCGGCTATTGACGATGATTGGATTCCCGAAACCATAACCGTCCGTCGAACGATAAATCACATAACCACTGTTCAAGCTGCTTCCACCGCTGGAAACGGGAATACCCCACGTCAGTTTGATTCCATTCGTGACGCCAACGGCACGGAGGTTCGAAGGCGGTTCCGGCAAAAATCCAAGCGCCGCTCCGTCGTACGTGTTCATGTAACGAACGACTCCATGATACGCCGCGCGAGCGACCCAATTGCGAAACTTTGGATCGCGCATCAAGGCCGCATCCATGGCGTTGTCGTGGAATGCAACTTCGAGAATCGTCGCATCCATTTCGCCATTTAAACGGCCGTGATCGATTTCCACGTACGGCCCGGCGAGCGTCGTCGTGGGCCGGACATTCCAGGGAAACTCCAATTGTGAATTCATCAAAGGCAAGTCGTCGTTCAGTTCTTTGGCAAGGAGGTTGGCGAGTTGCACCTGGCGCGGCGTGGCGTTCGTGTTGTTGTAAAGTCCCACTGTTCCTCGCGCAGCTCCATTAAAAGCATTCGAATGGAAGCTGATGTAAAGCCGGTTGGTTCTGGCCGTTTGCGGACGATTCATCTCCGCCACCATTTTGGGTCGAGCCATGCGATCTTCGTAATCAGCGGCCTGAGCCGGCTCCAAATAGATCGATGACGATTGACCCTGACCCAGCGAATTTTGAATCCAATAACGCGCCCCTTCGTCCTGACGTGCGTAAGTTGAACCGGAGTTGCCCATGCCATTTCCGAATCGGATCGCGTCTGCAATGACGACGGTATTAGTGTCGGCACCGGGTTGATGGTTGCTGACGGCGACAGAGCCATTGGGCGAATTCGCGCCAGAGTTAAAATAATAGCTGCCTAAATAAACCCAGCCACGTCCGACCATGTGATGCGGAATGCGCACGGTGGATTCTCCGCCCGTGTGACGAACGCGATAAAGTTGGTTCGTGCGGTTTGCACCGTGTGGAACCCAGGTGTAAACGGGATAAAATCCAGTCACAGGAATATTGGGGGTAAAAGTGGCCAACGCTGTTTCGTTGGACGAAGAAATAGTTTGGTGAAATCCACTTCCGACCGCGCCGAAATAAACAGTTTCATTGGTGACGTTCGTCCACGAACCGCTGTAACTCACGCTCGCGCTGGTGTTGTCGATGACGACTTCGTTGGTTTGAAATCCCACCGGCCGAAGCGGCACCACGGTCGCGCCCGCATTGAAACAGTAGTAAACGAAGAAGTTCATTTGATCCTGATTGCCGTAATCTTCCACCATGTCGTTGCCGGGACTCCGTTGGAGCGACCAATAACTGTTGTTGAAGAAAACCCAACCGTGGCCGCCGCTGGTGTAGATCACTCGTCCCGAAAGATTTCCAGAAGGTTCACGTAAAGCAGGGGAGATGACGTGGCCAGCGTGTGACGCTTGGGTCCAAAGCAAAATCAGAAAACAAAAAAGCGGCGCGAAGAGGCGGACGAATCGAACGTGTTGCATTCTGTGCAGTTTAGTTGAAGTCGAAGAATTTTCGAGAAGCAAGTTCTGCGTTCCATTTAGAAGGGCGCGATTAAAAGTGGGTGAGATTGGAAAACCTTTGGAGTGCGACGGCAGGACGTCGCTTTTCCTGCGCGCTGGCAACCACAAAGTCATTTCCAATTAAAAGACGCTCTGCGCTTTATTACCGTGCAGCCAAAGCGGAGACATGTCTCCGCAGTCCAAATGGCCAAGCCTCACCCGCTTTTAATCACACCCCATCTTGTATCCGACCATTTGAGCTTTTGCACAACTCGAAGTAGTTTGTCACATGAAAGCAGTCAATCTTGCGAGTTTTAATGAGACAGACAAAGCCGAGGACGTGAAAAATCGCCTTGAACAAGCTGGCATCCACGCCGAAATCTACGATGAATCAAAGCTTCAGAAATTTTGGTTCATGTCGGAGCCGTTAGCGGGAAAAAAAATTCGAGTCGATGAACGCGACTTCGGCCGAGCCAAGGAAGCTTTGGATGCGATGGATGCCAAGGACGATATTCTGCACTACGCCGTGCGCTGCCCGGAATGCGGTTCGCCACGAATCGAATACCCTGCCGCGACCAGAAAATTTATCGGGCCGACTCTCGTGGAGATCTTTGCCACGACCACACATATCGTGGACAAGGAGTTCTATTGCGAGAATTGCCAACACACCTGGGCCGACAGAGCACATTTGGACAAAGAAACTGACGTCCTAGGATGGCCAGTGAAAAACGAAGCCGCGAAATAATTTGCTGCGGTCGTGTGACGCCGGTAGCTCAACTGGCTTGAGGCTTCACCATCGCAATGACGAACGCGTTTTCCTTCAAATACTTTTTTGCGGCGGCTTTGATCTGTTCAACCGTCACGGCTTCGTATTTGGAATCGTCCAAATCGCTGTAGTCGTAACCGAGTCCGTAAAGTTCATCGAGCGCAGCGCTCATCGCGTAACCGCCCAAATCCTGGCGGCCAATTTTCTTTTGGCCGATGACTTTGGCTTTGGCGCGTTTCAGTTCTACTTCGGTTAAACCTTCGCTCCGCAGCAACTCGGCCTCCTTCAACAATTCTTTTTCCACTAGGTCCAGTTTTTCCGGCATGGTTCCGACATAGAACGCGAAAAATCCGGGAGCTAATCCGAGGAACTGCTGCGCGCCCACGAAGTAAGCCAATCCAAGATTCTCGCGCACGCGCACAAACAGGCGCGAACCGAGATCGCTGCATGCTTCCTGAATCAATTCGAGAGCGTATCGGTCTTGATCGAAAACGGAGACGCCGGGAAAACCAATCAAAAGGACGGCTTGTTTCTTGTCGCGCGTCTCTTCGACTTTCTGGATTTTCGTCAGCGGAGTGGTTGCGGGAATTTTTTCCAGCGTCGGACAGGTTTGTTTGCTCCATTCGCCCAAAGCATTTTCGACTGCGATTTTGATTTCGTCAGCATCGACGTCGCCAAAAATCGCGAGCACGCAATTGTTCGGAATTACAAATTCGCGATGGAATTTTTGCAGATCAGCGATGGTGACGCCGGGAACGCTTTCTTCGCTGCCGCTGGAATCGAGTCCGTAAGTCGTCTCGCCGAAAAGCGCGCGCCGCATCAATTGGCTGCCGCTTTGCAACATGTGATCTTTTTGCGCGCGAATTCCGGCAAGCTGGATTTGTTGTTCGCGCTGGAAGGCGTCTTCGGGAAAAACAGGATTGAGTAGAACATCAGCGAGCAATCGCAACCCCGTTTCCAAATCGCTGTTCATCACTTCGACATTGACGCCAAAACTGTTGTTGCCGCCAAAGCTGTCGATGCTCCCGCCGACGGATTCAATTTCCGTCGCGATTTGTTCCGCCGTGCGTTTGTGCGTGCCTTGCAACAGCATCTTCGCGGCAAGCTGTGTCAGTCCGTTGTTCTTGGGAGTTTCAATTAGAACGCCACCTTTAAGCGCAGCGCGAAATTCCACAAAAGGCAGGCGATGATCTTCTTTGACAAGCAAACGCAGACCATTTGGCAAATCAAATTTGCGGATCGGATTCTCCGAAGTGCGTTCTGCAATTTGAAATTCCTTCGGCGTGGAACCCGTCGGGAGCAGTGCGTAAAGGTTACGGTTTTCCGCAGTGAAATAGTCGCGCGCGACGCGTTGTAGATCAGTGCGCGTTACACGTTTCACCGCCGCGAGATAACGTTCCGAAAAACTCAAGTCGTTGGCAGACATCCAATTTCCGCCCAGATCCTGCGCCTGGCCCTGCATCGTTTTGCGCGTCGCCAATGTTCCCGCAACAAATTGTTTCGTGACTTTGGAAAGTTCTTCGACGGATACCAAACCAGTTTTGAGGTTTTCGATTTCTTCGAGCATCGCCTCTTTTGCCGCGGAGAATTTATCGCCGTTGATGTTCGCGCTCATGCCGAACAAACCCATTTCACCCGGGTTGTACGTCCACGCGTCGATGGAATGGACGAGTTCTTTTTCCTCGCGGATTTTTCGGAAAAGACGCGAGCTGCGGCCATTGCCGAGAAGTGTCGCCAGAATTTCCAGCGCAGGCATGTCGGGATGGCGAATGTCCGGGATGTGCCAACTGAAATGCATGTGGCCAAGTTCGATGGCGGCTTCCTCGACGAGTTCGCGCGGCGCGGTTTGTCTCGGCTCGGGCGGAAGAACCGTCGGCGGAAGCGCTTTCAATTTTGATTTGGAAAATGCCTCGGAAATTTGCGCAATGACTTCTTCTTGTTTCACGTCTCCGACGACAACGAAGAACATGTTGTTCGGCGTGTAGCGCTCGCGGTAATAGGCATGGATATCGTCGGGTTTGATTTCGTTAAAAATTTCGGGATAACCAATGATCGTGAACCGATACGGACTTCGCGTGAACGCAGTTTCGAACAAACGCCGACTGGCGCGACGATTCGGGTCGTCCTGATTCATGTCCATTTCGCGGCGGATGACATCGAGTTCTTTGGCGAGTTCATCGGCGGGCAACGTGGCGTTTTGCATGATGTCGCAGAGGACATCCACCGCGACCCGCGCTCCCGTATTTGGCGCGTTGATATAATAAACGGTTCGATCAAAGGACGTGTAGGCGTTCATGTAACCGCCAACGTCTTGAACTTCCTGATCAATGCGCCCAGCACCGCGCGTCGTGGTTCCTTTGAACAACATGTGTTCGAGCACGTGCGAGAGTCCCGCGCCGAGCCACTTGCTTTCGTCAATGCTGCCAGTCCGGCACCAGGCTTGAGCAGAGACCACCGGCGCGCTGTGATCTTCGCGGACGATGATGGTGAGGCCGTTTGGCAATGTGTGAAGTTTTGCGTTGGATGAAATGTGAGACATGAAATTTAAATAGAGTTCAAAGTTCTCCGGCTGTTCGCAATGCCACATTCTTGATTTGCTGCGAAACAAAAAACGTCGTGCCGTTCTCAATTTCGCACAGCACTTCGTTAACGGACGGAATAAATCCCCGGAATTTTGCCTGAACCAAAACGCCGAGCAGCCCAACAAAATTCACCCCTTCCCGTTTGGCAATCGCGCGACCTTCCAATTCGTCCATGAGCAGGATGTCCGCGTTCTTTTCTTTGGCGAGAACAATGGCTTCCGCCTCGCCGTGATCGAGTTCTTTCAGCAACCGCGCGACAGCGTTTTTATCTTTGACGGAAAAAAATTGGATGAAATCAGGCAGTGAAGAATGCAGGATCAAAAGTTCAGATCGGACGGCTTCAGGAATGAGAACCTCTTGGTAAAGTTCCTCGAGCAAACCTGCCTTGCCGATCTGCAAGAGAGTGGTGATGGCTGAGGTGTCACTAACAACGATCATGTCGTTTTCTTCTGACTCAGGAGCTTGGCCATCTTCATGTCATGCTCGACCGCTTCCATCGTGTAATGCATGCCAACGCCGCGCCTTGCCAATTCTTGCATGAATAACACTTTAGGCATTCCTGCCGCTTGTGCTGCGCGGCCAAGGGAAGCGTGCTTTCCCGTGTAGAGTCCGACGGCGAAATCCACTTTGGCTTCTTCTGAAGTAATCTTCAAATCCGCCGCATCTGGCAGGTCAATTGTCATGATTAGATTTTAACACCGCCGTCGCGAGTCAACAATTGCTGAAAGCGTGAAACTCCAACGATCAGGCAGACGCCGCCTCATTTTTCACCAATTTATTTTGCGGCAAAAACGGTTTGCGAAACGCGTCGTCAAAATCATAACCGCCTTTGAAATCATCACGCGTGTCTTTCTCAGTTTTGGCGAGAAGACTGTTTGCCACCATGTTGAAAACCATTTCGCCGAAATCTTCGCTGCCACGGATGCCCCATTCCTCGAGCACTGTTAAAGTCATCGGGCCATATTGGCTGAGGGCGTAGTCGCGAATTCCTTCCAGCAATTCCTGTCCGCTGACGTGGCGGATCTCGCCTTTCTTCGCTTTGCCAACGAGCTTCTGTGTGTGATCCAGCGCTTCGCGCAGAAAAAAATATCCATCGCGATGATAGCGCGGATCTTTTTCAACAATGGTGTCTAATATTTCTTCAAAGTTAACTGGTTGCATTGGCTTTTATTTCTTCGCTTCTTCAATTGTCGTGGAGGACGCGATCGGGGGATGCGCCGTTCGATAACTTTTCACCGCCCAACCGGTCAAGAGCAGCGCGATCACAACTTGTAACACCAATCGCTCCTGCTTCGTCATCCAGTTCGTGCTGGAAATGTAATCTTTGATTTTAAGATTCACAATGGGCGCACGTGTGTTTGGGTGCGACGCGGGGCGATCGACGCATTCCATTTTGAAACCAAAGGCTCCAAACCATCCAGAGCGCTTCCCGCACAATCTTGCCCGACATCTTGGAGCTGCCTTGAAACCGATCAGTAAAAATGATCGGAACTTCCACCACCTTCATTCCTTGCCGCCAGATGCGATGTGTCATTTCGACCTGAAAACTGTAGCCGTTCGAACGCACTTCCTGAAGATTGATCGCCTCCAGGGCGGTCCGGCGAAAACATTTAAACCCGCCGGTCGGATCGGTGAACGGCATTCCCGTAATGATACGAACGTAGCGCGCCGCGCCCGTGCTCAAGAGCAACCGTTTGAGCGGCCAATTGATGACCCGAATCCCGTTGCAATAACGCGAGCCGAGGACGAGATCCGCATCTTTAGCGGCTTCGATAAATTTAGGAATGTCATCCGGGTTGTGCGAAAAATCGCCGTCCATCTCCATGATGAATTCATAATCACGCTCCAACGCCCACGCGAACCCGGCGCAATACGCGCGGCCCAATCCATTTTTTTCCTTACGATGCAGGACGTGGATGTTCGGATATTTCGCCGATAATTCATCCGCGATTTTTCCAGTGCCGTCGGGGGAATTATCATCTACCACCAGCAAATCAACAGGGATGGCGAGCTTCAACAACCGTTCAGCCATCGGCGGAAGATTGTCGCGCTCATTGTAGGTCGGGACGATAACCAGAGTTTTGCTGCCCATGCTCGGGCAGAGACGTAAGCGAAAAGAAGCTCGGATTCAAGATTTTAAGCCAGAGACGTGTTTGGGGAGGGTGCGATTAAAAGTGGGTGCGATTGGAAAACTTTTGGAGTGCGACGGCAGGACGTCGCTTTTCCTGCGCCCTGGCAACACCAAAGTCATTTGAACCAAGAGACGCTCAGCGCTTTATCACCGTGACATGTCCCCGCAGTCCAAATGGCCACGCCTCACCCACTTTTAATCACACCCTGTTTGGGAAGTGAGACTCAAGCCTTGGCAGCTTCGGGCAATTCTCTTTCGATTTCCCCCAGGCGATAGCCAAAGCCACTGCCGCGAATTGAACTTAAATCAACTGCTCCCATGCGACGCCGGTATAGCCCGGGATGCACCTGTTCTTCCGGGCCGGAAACATCTGGATAAAACTGCATTGCGTTCGTTTCCACACCCATGATGGTTCCAACGTGAGCCGCGAGTTGAAGATGCGAAATTTGCGCAAGCATCGGGTTGGTCAGATCCTGCACCATCAGTTGCATTCCATGGGCGCGTCCCCAACACGCGGAGAGCAATGCGCCGGTTTGCGTCTTGCATGTTTTCAACGCGACACCAGTCCAGCCCAATTCGCGTCCGAGTCGGACCATTCGCCAATCGTGCGCGCTTTCGTCGAGGAATAAAGGCTTCCGCGCGGCTACGCTTCGTACATCGATCCGGTTGTGTTCCAGTTCATAGGGAAAGGGCTGTTCTACGTACAGGATCTTTTCGCTGATTCGGGGGAATTCTTTTGCAAGGCGATCCAAGATTTCATTCACGTAATCGGGATCGGTAACCGTGCAATTAAAATCAGCGCTCAACACTTCCACATTTTGCGCAAGGGAAATTTTCCCCACGTTAACGAGTCGCGAGAAATCCCAGGCCGCGTCGTTGCCGCGCAGTTTTATCTTTAGACATTTCAAGCCATCGCGCTGAATCCAATCGCCGAGCAGTAACGGGTAGCCGTCGTTTGGTTCGCTGCCGGTGAGTTCCAGTTTTTCCAGCGGATCAAGTCCTCCAGCCAGATGCCAGGCGAGCAGGGTGGGCGGCGGATTCTTCACAAGGAAATCCGAGGGGAACTTTCCGGCGAAAAGTTTTGCGGAATCGTCCTCCACAAAAAACTGTTCCAGCGAGCGACTCATCCATTTTGCGCTGTAAGTTTCATAGACCGGGATTTTATGCAGGTTTCCAAATGCGTCGTGCAGTGCGATGTCAAAGGCGGAACTGCAAACCAGCGCAGCAAGCCACGGCATCGCTTCGTGGGTGGAGCGTGGCGCGTTGAACCGTTTCCACAATCGCGGCAGAACTTGTTCGAGAAAATCGGAGCCGACTTCCATTGGGTGGCCAAAGGTTGAAAATTCCTCCCAGGCGTGGCTGATCTGAATGCAAAAGGTTTTCAGCGCGTCGTGGCGACCTTCGTAGGGCAACGGGCTTGGCCAGGACCATTGCACGCTGAGCGGCGTTTCGCCCCAACCTTCGGCGCGGTTTCCTTGACCATCCGAAACCTCTACGCGAACGCGGGCGCAGGAAACATAAGTCACAGTCTCAGCCCCGAACTTCAGCGGCACCCGTGTATGGACGGGGAGGAAATAAAGCGTGGTCCCGATGCACCGGATGTCAGTTGTTTTGGCCATGATTTGAACGTGGCAAATCGTGCAAGTGGAGTCAGTGCATCGTCAATGGATGTTTCACTCGGGGTTGCGAAAGCAAAATTGTTCTCAACCAACAAAGTTGAATACGCGCAGATACTTTCGTGACAAGTTGGCGGCGCGATACTAAAACTTCGCGCATGAACAATCTCGTTCGACATGTCGCGACGCTCTGCACCGCCTTCGTTTTCTCCGCCAATGCTGCTGATGGCATTCCCGCTGATCTTGTCATCATCAACGCCACCGTTCGCACTCTGGATAAAGCGATTCCAAAGGCGGAAGCCGTTGCCATTTACGGGAACAAGATCGCCGCCGTGGGATCGACCAAAGAAATCCGCGCCCTCGCTGGAAAGAAAACCCGCGTCATCGATGCCAAAGGCAAACTCGTTTTACCAGGGTTCAATGATTCTCACGTTCACTTTCTCGATGGCGGGTATTCGTTATCCAATGTGGACTTGCGTGACGCGAAGTCGCCCGAGGAATTTGCGCGGCGCATCGGTGAGTTCGCAAAAAAAATTCCGAAAGGGCAATGGATTCTTGGCGGCGATTGGGACCATGAGAAATGGCCAGGCACGCCACTGCCGACCAAAGAGATGATTGATGCGGTGACTCCGGAGAATCCTGTTTTCATCAATCGCACTGACGGCCACATGTCACTGGCAAACAGTCTGGCAATCAAATTGGCGAAGCTTCCGCAAGGCATCAAAGATCCAGATGGCGGCACGGTCGTGCGCGATTCGAAATCCGGCGAGCCGACTGGAATTTTCAAAGACGCGGCCATGAGTTTTATCGGCAAAGTCATTCCCGATAAATCAACTGAGCAGAACCGCGTCGCAGCGCGAGCGGCCACAGAACATGCGGCCTCTCTCGGCGTCACCAGCGTGCAGGACATGTCGGCGGGAAATGATGTTGGCCTTTATCAGACCATGCTCGAACACGGTGAATTGAAGAATCGCATTTACGCGATGCGCTCAGTTCTGTCGTGGGAGACTCTTGAGAAAACTGGCGTCCGCGCCAACTTCGGTAATGACATGTTGCGCATCGGCGGATTGAAAGGTTTCGCTGATGGCAGCCTCGGTTCCACGACGGCCCTGTTCTTCGAGCCATATAACGACGAACCTGACACCAGCGGTTTGCTCGGAGATCAAATGGTTCCTGAAGGCATCATGCTCAAGCGCGTTCTCGGTGCGGACAAAGCGGGCTTGCAGGTGATGATCCACGCCATTGGCGAAAAGGCGAACATGCTGGTGCTGGATATTTATCGAGATGCCGCCGCTCAAAATGGCGCGCGTGATCGCCGCTTTCGCATCGAACATGCCCAACATTTCCGTCCCGAAGAAATCGCGCGCATGGCCAGCCAAAAAGTCATTGCCTCCATGCAACCCTTCCACGCTATTGACGACGGACGGTGGTGCGATCGGCGAATCGGCCAGGAACGATCAAAAGGAACTTACGCATTCCGCTCGTTGCTGGATGCTGGCGCGCCACTCGCGTTTGGAACGGATTGGAATGTTGCTCCCCTGAATCCGATGATCTCCATTTACGCCGCAGTCACCCGCCGCACGTTGGACGGCAAAAATCCTGACGGCTGGGTTCCTGAACAAAAAATAACCGTGGAAGAGGCGGTGCGTGCTTACACGCTTGGCTCGGCCTACGCGGAATTTGCGGAAAAAGTGAAAGGAACTGTCACCTCGGGCAAGTTGGCGGACATTATAATGTTAGATGCGAATATTTTTGAGATCGATCCGGTGCGGATCCAGGATGCGAAAGTGGTGTTAACCATTGTCGATGGCCGCATTGTTTATGAGAAATGATCGAAATCAACCGGGGACTGCGAAGGCGACAAATCAGAAGATCGTGGCACTGGTGATCGTCTCCTTGCTGGTGCTGGTGGGATTTACTTTGTTTGCGGTCAAAGCGACCGATCATCGCGGGGATCTTCGACGCGCTCTCGATCGTCACGACCACTTCCGATTGGAAGAGTTACTGAAAAATCATCCAGGTTTGGCCGAAGCTGAGATTCCGAATCGCAGTCCGAAAGACACTTGGAACCCGCTTCACATGGCGGCCTATTACGGAGACAACCGCGCTATCGAAATTCTTTTGCAGCATAAAGCAAAGGTGAACGCCAAAGACTCAAATGGTCTGACGCCGCTGCATTACGTCGTCTCCTCCGGTCGACATCAAAGCGTGACACTGCTGATCAACAAAGGTGCTGACATGAACGCCAAAGGCCGCGATGGCCGGACGCCCTTGGACCTCGCAAAGAACCTTCGCGACAAAAAGATGATCGAACTTTTCCGAATCCGCGGTGCGAAAGAATAAATTGTTTCCGAGTGCGTGAAACCTTACCGCCTCTCAAGCGTGAATCGGAAGCCCGGGTGTGATTTGAAGTGGCGGTCGTAGCCGCGCTCGCCAGAGCGTGGCGTGGGCATTTAATCGACACCACGCTCTGGCGAGCGCGGCTACACGGTTCGCTGACCGCCACTTCAAATCACACCCTCGGAGCACTGTGAAAACGGATTTTATGTTCAAGGTGTAAAAACGTAGTCTTCTTTCATCCACCCAACCGATCCTTTTTTACGGTTGGATTGCGTTGAGGATAGTTGCGATATTGTTTCATGAAAATAACATCATGGGACAAATCAGATTGGTTTCAACGATGGCTCGAAATAGCAAGAAAGCGGAAATAAGACGCAGACTCTGAAACAGGATGTTTCACAGGACATCTCAAAAACAGTCGGCGCGAACGATCGCGCCGTTTCTGTTTTGAGGTAGCGTTAAAGGTTCCTATTTCATTTGCGGGGGAAATTCCCCGAATGATTTTACAGGCGCGCTCCCAATTGCGGGACCGATTCTCTTCCCCTACGTTTTTCGACGATAAGTCGATATGCGTTCTAACAATGAAGATACTAAAACAAACCCTGCGCTTGGGGAATTTCGTTGGGCCGTTGGCGTGGAAAGTTCCTGGATTCCGCACCTCGCGGTGGACCAGTTCGAATGGACTCAGCACAACCGGTTCTGGCGTGAAGATTTTGAACGGGCGGCTCACGATCTGGGTTGCAAATGGCTTCGTTATTCCATTCCCTGGCACCGCATAGAGACTTCTCCCGGCCAATTTGATTGGAGTTGGTCTGACGAACGTTTCGAATACGCACGGCAACTTGGCCTGAATCTGATTGTTGATCTTGTTCATTTCGGAACACCCACATGGCTTCCAGATGCATTTGGTGATGTGGATTTGCCAATTGCCTTCGAACGATATTCCCGTGCCTTCGGCGAACGCTACTCGGGCGTCATTCGTTCCATTTGCCCGATCAACGAACCGCTGATCACCGCCTTTTTTTGTGGCGATGTCGGGTTGTGGCCACCGAATGGCCGCGGTTTAATTGATTACACAAAGATTTTGTCGCTGGTTTCGCAAGCATTGAGCCGATCCATTCGGGCGTTGAGGGAGACGATGCAAGATGTTGAAATTGTCCTTTGCGACGCTCTCGAGCTAGCCAGTGGAGACCCAATTTCATGCCAATCAAATCCCGAACTGCTCAATCGCCTGGCTCAAGACATTGTGCTTCGCAACAATCGTCGTCATGTGGTTTTAGATTTGATCACCGGGAGAATCGACTCTGAACATCAACTCCGTCCCTGGCTGATCAGCAACGGCCTTTCACAATTTGATCTCAATTGGTTCGTTCGTAATCCCGTGGAGATCGACGTGATTGGTTTGGACTACTACGAACATTCCGAAATGGAAATTTATGCGAGTGAGCAGAAATTGCGACAGCGAGTGCCGGGAAAACTGACAGGCCTGTTCGAACCAGTTCGTCACTATTGGGAACGTTATCAGCTGCCTGTCATGATAACTGAAACGAGCTGTTGCGGTGAGGACTTGCGTCGCGCCGAGTGGCTTGCTTTCACCATTCGCGATATTCGCAAGTTGCGTGAGGCAGGAGTGCCGGTGATTGGCTACACCTGGTGGCCGCTCGTAGATCACCTCGATTGGGATGGCGCTCTCCTGCATCAGATCGGAAAAATTCATCGCGTTGGTATTTACAGCCTTGAACGCCAAGGCACGGGAGAATTGAAACGCATTCCAACCCAATTAGGGGAAGCGTACCGAGAGCTGGTGATGGCTCGCAATGAATCAGCAGGAGAATTCGTCCTCGAACAAAAAACTGACGGATCAAAAAAAGAACTTATGCCTATCGAAAAACAACCCTCAAAAACATCACTCGATTACCCAATTATCGTTCACTGCCATTTGCTTTGGGAGGGCGTGTGGCAGCGGCCGCAACAATTTTTGTCCCGTATTTCGAATCATCACCGCGTTCTGTTTGTCGAGGGACCGCGCCTGGTGGAGGGGAATGACGCGCCGCGATTTCAGCTTTCGCCGACTCCCAATTTTCCGAACGTCACCATCATGCAAACATTCTTTCCTGCCTCGCGATTCCATGAGGGTGCCTGGGTGGACGCGGAGCGTTTGCGGTTGCTGCTGGAAGCGATGAACGGTCCGCTCGCAGGCCACTTCGACCAGCCGGTGCAATGGTTCTATGACCCGATGGCCGTGACTGCATTCGCGGGGAAACTTGAGGAACGCACCATCGTTTACGACTGCATGGATCAACTTTCGCAATTCAAATTCGCGCCTCCAGAACTGATCCAACGTGAACGCGAGTTGCTGAAGGTCGCTGACGTGGTCTTCGCTGGAGGACGAAAGTTGCACGAAGCGAAAAGTCTGTTGAATCAGAATTGCCATTTCTACGGATGCGGAGTGGACATTGAGCATTTCAGCAAAGCGCGCGAGAACGAAACCATCGTTCCCGTCGATCTGGATTTTATACACCGGCCCATTCTCGGCTACTTCGGTGTCGTGGACGAACGCCTGGATTATTCGTTGATCGAGAAACTGGCGGACGCCAATCCGGATTGGTCGATCGTCATCATCGGACCGCTCGCAAAAGTGGACGCCAACTCACTGCCGGTTCGTGGGAATATCTATTGGCT
The DNA here is from genome assembly GCA_038316905.1 of Verrucomicrobiota bacterium. GTDB lineage: Bacteria > Verrucomicrobiota > Verrucomicrobiia > Limisphaerales > CANJXF01 > CANJXF01. Next base: position 34,889 of record JBBQAX010000002.1, read on the forward strand.
TGGAAAACGTGACTACGCGACTTTGCCTGCTTACACCAAAGCTTTTGATGTTTGCCTCATGCCCTTCGCTTTGAATGAGGCGACGGAATACATCAATCCCACAAAGGCTCTCGAATATATGGCGACCGGCACGCAAATCGTGTCTTCCGCTGTGCCCGATGTCGTTTCCAATTTTAGCAGCGTCGTGAAAGTGGCACGCACGCAGGGAGAATTTATCGATCTTTGCCGCAGCGCAATTGAGACCCCGGATGAATCTGCCATCCAGCGCGGGTTGGAAATGGCGAATCAAAACGGATGGGATTCAATCGTTGCGAAATTGGAAGAACATGTTCGCCACGTTTTGAAAGGAAAGGTTGTTCAGGAAATTGGCCAACCGGGCGAGATGGTTGGAAACAAGTTTTAGGGAGATGATTTTTGGGACATTAAAAGAGGCACTGTCGTGCTTCGCCGCAGGTTGGATTGCCGGCGGACGAGCAACAACGTCTAATAGAAAGGCTGGTTATGTATGATTATCTGATTGTCGGAGCGGGATTTGCCGGGAGTACTTTGGCCGAACGGCTTGCGAGCCAGCATGGAAAAAAGGTTTTGTTGGTCGATAAGCGAAATCACATCGGCGGGAATGCCTACGACCATTACGATGACAGCGGAATCCTCATTCACAAATACGGCCCACACATCTTCCACACGAACGCCAAAGTAGTCTTTGATTATCTTTCCCAGTTCACAAAATGGCGCGCGTATCAACACCGGGTTCTGGCAAATGTCGATGGCCAGCACGTTCCGATTCCCATTAATCTCGATACGATCAACACGCTTTACGGACTCGACCTCACTTCCATGCAGGTGGAGAAGTTTTTTGAATCGGTTGCTGAGCACAAAGAAACCGTTCGAACTTCCGAAGACGTCGTGGTGAGCAAAGTTGGGCGCGAACTTTACGAAAAATTCTTCCGTGGTTACACCCGCAAACAATGGGGCCTTGATCCTTCTGAACTGGATGCTTCTGTTACCGCGCGAGTGCCGACACGAACGAATCGTGATGCGCGTTATTTCACGGACAGTTATCAGGCGATGCCGTTGCACGGATTCACGCGCATGTTCGAGAACATGTTATCGAACGAGAATATTCATGTGCTGCTCAACACCGATTATCGCGAAATAAAAAATTACATTCCTTACAAGGAAATGATCTACACCGGGCCGGTGGATGAATATTTCGACAATCGTTTCGGCAAATTGCCCTATCGCTCGATTCAATTTCAATTCGAGACGCATGACACGCCGGTTTACCAACAAGCGCCCGTCATCAATTATCCAAACGACTACGCCTACACGCGCATCACGGAATTCAAATATTTAACCGGCCAAAAGCACGACAAGACGACCATCGTTTACGAATACGCTACGGCAGAGGGCGATCCGTATTATCCCATTCCACGACCGGAGAACGCCGAGATTTATCGCAAGTATCAAGCGCTGGCGACCGCGACGCCAAATGTCCATTTTGCCGGACGGTTGGCGACCTACAAATATTACAACATGGATCAAGTGGTCGCGCAGGCGTTGACGTTGTTCGCGAAAATCGCACCGGCGGACACCGGAACTGATTCGCGCCTGATCTACACCACCGTTTCTTCACCTTCAATTCGCACCAACGGAAATGGAAGTATTGGAAACGGGAATGGAAATGGTATTCGGAAAAAGATGCCACGGAGCAAAAGCCAGACCTTGGCTTCGTGACGATTGGGAAAGGCAGTCAGGAACGGGTCCCGATCTTTCAAGGGCTTGGACGGAAAAACTATGACATCGCCACAGAAGGAATCATTGGGGCGTTTAGGCATCCTGTTGTTGCCGTCCCTGAAAATGAAAACCGTGTCGCCGCTTGGAAAGAACTTTGAACAGGAAGTTCACGAATTTCTGATTGCGAACTTCAGCGGTTACACGGTTGCGTCAGGAAACATCGCCGGATTTTGGAAGGATTCCCACGGGAGACAACATTACGGTGAACATCTGGAGTATCGCGTTGGTTTTCTGACCGAAGCGAAAATTCCGATGCTTGAAAACTTCATCGCCAATCTGGCCGATGAATTGGATGAGGAATCCATCTTCTGGGCGACAGGCGAAGATACATGGCTGATATACCGCAAAGGCGGGGCAGGGGACGGTTGATCCAAAGTTTAGGCCGCATGGGCTGGAAGCCGTGCGGGCGGAGATGAGTCTGACCGTGCTGGCTTACAATCTGAAACGAGTGCTGAACATCCTGAGCTTCGCAGATTTGATGAAAGCGGTGCAAACCGTGGATAAAAGCAGGGCGGAAGCCCTTTTTCCGTTCCAACCGTGTGAGAACCTCCGGGACAGCTCACCACTCGAAAATCATTCTTCAGAAATCCCAGAGAAGTTACCGAACCAAAGCAGGAAAAAACCGGACCAACCTTCTTTCACCCACCCAAAATCAATCCTCGCAAAATAGTTTTCACACGAACTGGCGATTTGTTAGGCCACACGGTCATTTATCAACCTGAAAACACCCCCAACCATCAGCCTCACCACCGTGGGCCTGAGCCAAGCGCGTGAGCGTCTGCTCTAAAGTCGTAATATCATGATGCTTCGGCACCATGTGCTTCGTCACTGTCGTCTCCCACATCTTGCGCTGCTCATATCGCGATGTCTCCGCCTTCAGTTTTTGAGCGCTTCGCACCTGCTCTGCAAATCCTGCGCCTTCTGCTCAGTTGGGAAGACAAACTGAAACTCAATACCGCGTGGCTTCGCTAAATCGTCTCCGTCAGCCTGCATCCTGCGCAGAACGTCGCCGTTCTCGTCATTAGGAAATGTGTTCATAGATGGTCGGCAAGCAGTCACAAGTGCTGCAGTCAGAATCATGATTAAAACTGTAACGCGCATCAGTGGCCTACGGATAAAAGCTGAGCCACAGCCGGATGAACCGGCAGCTCGAAACGGGAGCCGCACTAAACCCAAGAGTGGGGCTCCTGTTAGATGCCATGAAGGGTTGGCGAGCGTGGGCAAACAGGCGCACACTCTATTATGATAAAAAAAACAAGACCTTCATGGACATCCGCAGAACGTTACTGTTTCTGAGAAAGCGTTCAACCCCCAACTGGCCGAGGTCCTCAAGCTCGGACTGGACGTGGATTTGAAGAACATCGTCGTGGCGCTGCAATGCGGCAACGGCCAGATCAAACCAGCGCAAAAGCCTGGATTTGCACGCGCTGATTTCATGCGGCGAACATTTTATGTTGGAACCTGCAAACACAACAGCAGTCAGGTCACTTCGCGTTACCGGCTTTTCGCTTTCGTTTGGGCGCTTTTTCGTCGTTGTGTGCGACGGGTTGGGCGTTCACTTTGGGCAGGAATTTTGCCAGATCCTTTTTCACTTTGGCATGTTCCGGTTTGCTGGCGAGGTTCGTCCATTCGTGGGGATCGTTTTTCTCATTATACAATTCCTCTGAACCATCGGCGTAACGGATGTAGCGCCAGTCTTCAGTCGTGATGGCGTGATTGTTGCAAAGATGCGTGGTGATCGCGGGTTGTTTCCATTCCATCGTGGGTTTCGCGAGCAACGCCTTGATGCTGACACCTTCTGCATGTTTGGGAATCGGCGCTCCAGCCAATTCGCAAATCGTCGGAAAAATGCTGGTGGTATCCACCGCACGATGAGAAATCGTACCGGGTTTCGTCACACCGGGAGCGACCCAAATAAACGGCACTCGCGTGGCCTGCCGCCACAAAGCTGACTTTGCCCAATGCTCCTTCTGGCCGAGATGCCAGCCGTGATCGCTGACGAAAACGATGATGGTGTTATCGCGATGCGCCGATTTATCCAACGCTTCGAGCAAGCGACCGACCTGTGCATCCATAAAGGAAATGGCGGCGAGGTAAGCGCGCACGCGATCTTTCCAAAGGCCGGCTTCGACGACGGCGGCATGAACTCCGTTGGGCTTGGCGAACGTGACGCCAGCAGCGGGAACATCTGCGAGATCATTGGTTTTGATCGTCGGGAGCTGAATGCTTTCCAGCGGATAAAGATCAAAATATTTCTTCGGCACGTCCCAGGGTGTGTGCGGGCGATGGATGCCGCACGTCATGAAAAACGAGTCGTCCTGTTTTTCCCGCTCCTTCAACTGTTCGATGCACCAGGAGACCGTTTGCGCATCCACCAATTTGCTTTCGGCTCGTTGCTCGTTGAATTTTTCGGAAGGTTTTCCCTCGGTGAACATGCGGTAGCCAAACGGGCCTGGACGGCGGGCGGCGGTATGGTTTGGGAGCGTGTCGTCTTGCGCGAAAACAACTTTATCCCAATCTTCGTCGCGGTAATGACGATAATGATAAATCTTTCCCGCGCCCAAAGTGGTGTAGCCGTGATCGCGCAAATAATCATTGAGCGCGACTCCTTTCGGAATATGCAGCATCGCGGGTTGCTGGTTATCGTAGATGCCGGTGGTCGAAGGACGGCGTCCCGTCATGAACGAAGCACGGGAAGGATTGCAGATCGGCGCGGAGATTTGAGCGTTCATAAACGTGAGACCGCGCGCGGCGAGTTTGTCGAGGTTCGGAGTTCTGGCTTGCGGATGCCCTTTCATCGGCCCGATCCAATCGTTCAAATCATCCGCAATAATAAAAAGAAAATTAGGTTTCGCCTTGGCATCGGCGGCTCGCGACGAGAATGCAGATAACAGAGCGACAACCAGGATGGGGAAAATAAAGAGAGCGCGATTCTTTGTCATAACTTCTGTCCAGAGGATTGTGCTGGCGAAATGGTTACAAGAGAAAATCATTGGCTGAAAATAGGCAATTTGAACGCGCTGGACTGAACAATCCAGTGAGCGGGTTGTTTCTCGAATGCGATGCCGAATTCCCCAAGGCCAGTTCTTGCCAACGAAATTTTCGATGATTTAATGACGCCGTGTTACAACAACAGACATTGCGCCAATCAGTGAGTTTTTCGGGCATTGGCTTGCACAGTGGCAATAGGGTCAACATGACTTTCTTGCCCGCGCCGCCTGATTCCGGCGTGCGTTTTCGGCGAATTGACCTCGATGGCAAACCGGAGATTGAGGCGAAAGTTGAAAACGTTAGCACCACCAATCGCTCGACATCCCTTTCCAAAGGCAACGCGAAAATTCACACAGTCGAACACGTTTTGGCTGCATTCGCAGGACGCGGCATCGACAACGCTATTGTTGAACTTGATGCCAACGAACCGCCCATCGGCGATGGCAGCGCGCGCGATTATGTGAAAATGATCGAGACCGTTGGAGTTGTCCCACAGGCAGCGACACGGGAAGTTTTCCGAGTTCACACGCCCATCGAATTGGAAACCGGCGAAACGTTGATCGCCATCTTTCCGCACGACAAATTTAAAATTAGTTGCACCAGCTCAGACAAGCAGGGTCGCTTCTCGCAATTTTACAGCGTGGAAATCTCACCTGAGAATTGGGAAAAAGAATTAGCGCACGCGCGCACGTTTTGCTTCTACGAAGAAATTGAATTCCTCATCAAAAATGGATTGATCAAAGGTGGCAGTCTGGAGAATGCGGTTGTTATTCGCGAAGACGCCATTCTTACCACCGAACCGATGCGTTATCCCGATGAGTTTGTTCGTCACAAGATCCTGGACATCGTGGGCGATTTATCTCTGATTGGCCGCCCCATCACCGGGCATGTGGTTGCTGTCAAACCAAGCCACGGATCCAATTGTGAACTCGCGCGGCAGATCGTTTCGCAGATGCGTAAACCGCTGGTTGCCGCACAAACATTCGCGCCGCCTCCGCCGTCTGCCAGATCCACCAGCATCCCGATGCCCACTCCCGAGGATTGGAACATGGCGCTGCAATCCGGCAGTCTCGACATCACGCAGGTGATGAAATTATTGCCGCATCGTTATCCATTTTTGATGATCGACAAGGTTACCTCCATCGATGGCGACAAAGTTGTGGCCGTGAAAAACGTGACGATCAACGAGCCGTACTTCCAGGGACATTTCCCAAATCACCCAATCATGCCTGGCGTCTTGCAATTGGAAGCGATGGCGCAAGCGGCCGGAATTCTGACGCTGCGACGCGCCGAGAATTTTGGAAAGCTGGCTTACTTCATGTCCGCGGAGAGCGTGAAATGGCGCAAACCAGTTCGCCCTGGAGACACGCTGGTGATCAGTGTCGAATTGACTAAATCACGCGGAAAAATTGGCAAAGCCAAAGGCGTTTGCCGCGTCGATGGCGAAGTCGTGAGCGAAGCGGAAGTGACGTTCATTTTGATGGAATCGTAATTTCAGATCATGAGCGAAATTCATTCTGCTGCGATTGTTCACCCTAAGGCCAGGATCGGGGCCAACTGTGTGATCGGGCCATTTTGCGTCGTGGGCGAACACGTCATGCTGGGGGAGAATTGCAAATTGCATTCGCACGTCGTGATCGATGGACATACCACGCTCGGCAAAGAGAATGAGATTTTTCCTTTCGCCAGCATTGGCCTAAAAACTCAGGATCTAAAATGGAAAGGCGGCGTCACGCGAACGGAGATCGGCGACAATAATACATTTCGCGAATACGTAACGGTACACAGCGCGACCGCCGACGGAGAAGTGACGCGGGTGGGTTCGAATAATCACATCCTCGCCTATTGCCATTTGGCGCACAACGTCACCCTGGGAAATCACATCATCATGTCAAATGTCGCGTCGCTTGCGGGCCACGTCACCGTGGAGGACCACGCCGTCATCGGCGGGCTTGCAGCCGTTCACCAATTTTGTCGGATTGGAAAAATGTCGATCACCGGCGGTTGCTCACGGGTGGCGCAGGATGTTCCACCCTTCATGTTGGTCGAGGGGAATCCTGCCGAAACCCGCACCGTGAATAAAATCGGCTTGGAACGGAACGGCGTTTCCGAAAAGGCGCAAGCGGCCTTGAAGAAAGCTTACAAAATCTTGTTTCGCGAAGGTCTCACTATTTCCAATGCGCTCAAACGGATCGAAAAAGACTTGCCGCTGCTGCCGGAGATCCAGCACCTGATTCAGTTTGTCCGCGGAAGCGAGCGGGGGATCACGAAGTAACCCGCCCAACATTTTGGCGGTATAAAACTTACCATCGGACACGAACCATCGTCAGGATGATCATGTCCCAAATTACGTTTAACACATCACAACGCAGCAAAGGCTGCATCAAACGCTTCGATGATGAAATCCGCATCGGCTTGATTGATGCACATGGGCGGCGCGAAACGAATGGTTTGTCCCCACAGTCCACCTTTGCCGATGAGCAATCCCATTTCGCGGCATGACTCCAGAACCTGCGCGCACTCGGCTTTCGCGGGTTCTTTCGTCTGGCGAATCTCACCATTTCGACGCCGAGCATGAGACCTTTGGCGTCGGTGGCGTAGAGTTGCCGCGTCAGATTGTCGAAACGAATATTGCAATCTGTACCGGCAAACGTGGAATTGTTTTTGGACGGATCCAACGCAATTTGCAATTTTTGACTGACGATGACCGATTTTCTTATTGCATCTCGAGGTTGTTTTGTCACAGGCCATCAGAAATCTCATAACTATCTTGTGTTCCAACCGCGTTTTTGGTGAAGTCGCCTGATTGTTGTTTGTTCTCATCAAAACAACTCCCAAATTATGACACGATTCTTATCTTTCCCGACCACGTTTACCCTGTTTGCCGTGGTTTTTTTGTTCTCCATGTCACGAGTCTCGGCTGTAACAGTTCAATTTAAAACGGCTACGTCTTCCGGCCTGGAGGGGACGTCAGTCAATAGTATCAATGTGACGCTTTCAGCCGTAACTAATGTCCAGGTAACAGTCGCTTGGACGCTGAGCGGCGGCACGGCGAACAGCTTGGATCACACGTTTACCAGCGGTAATACTTTCGGCACGCTGAGTTTCCCAATCTGGACAAACCAATCGAAGTATCCAGTTTGCAACTGACACGAATTTTACCGATGAAGACAACGAGACGATGGTGTTTCAACTCAGCGCGCCGACCAGCGCGACGCTAGGATCACAGTCAGGCCACACGTTCACCATTAATGACAATGACGCGCCCCCATTGTTACTTTCTCCGTGCCAAGTTCTGGGGTGACTGAAGGAGGTTCGAATACCATTCAGCTTCAATTGAGCGCGGCTTCTGCAAGAACCGTATCGATGAATTATTCGCGTATCAGCGGGACGGCATCGATCGGGGAATATTCCTTTCCCCCAGTGCAGACCGTAACGTTTACACCCGGGCAGCGGTTTCAATCGTTTACCATCAGCACACCTGAGGATTTGTTGCATGAAACCAGTAAATCCGTGGTGGTCGGGCTTTCGTCTCTCGTAAACGTTACGGTTGGCGTGCCCGGAAGCCATACGGTAACAATCAACGACGACGATCCCGCTCCGGCAGTTCAGTTTGCCCAGAGCGCCAGCAGCGCATCGGAAGACATCGGCTCCGCGCAGCGACGGACAACTCGGTGGTCGTGCAAATCGCAGAGCCGGGACTTTATCCCTATTCGCTCAGTTATTTTGAACGTGGCGGCGGAGCGGAAGTGGAATTTTACGCGAGTGGCCCAGGTCAGGCGAGCCAACTTGTCGGATCTCCCAGTGGCACGTTGCTCGTCTATCAGGATGCAGACATTCCAACAACAATTGTTCCAGAAGGGCCGGGATTTGTTCCAGGTCTCGCGGGACATCGCGTCGAATTCCGCCGATCCTCTTCCGGCGTCACGAATCTTTCGGCCGCGATCCTACTCTTAAACCAATCCACCAACACGGTTCCGGCCATCGCGACAGACCACGGCGTTGCCACCATCAACTATGTCGATGATGCATCAGATGGTGTTTTCACTAGCGGCAATCGTCTGATCGCCACGCCGCCGATGACTGCGGTTAAATCTACTTTTTCTACAGGCGCCGAAGATAATTTTGCGATGCGATCCGGCGGTTACCTTTATATTCCTACCAACGGTTTGTGGCATTTCTGTGTGAACAGCGATGACGGTTTTCAATTACGAATGGGACTAGGTTCGCCAGTGATTGGAAGTTTTCCTACACTTCGCCCGCCAACGACAACCACTAACCGCGTTCTGGTAACATCTCCTGGTTGGTATGCGTATGAACTAATATTCTTTGAACATCTTGCCGGTTCTGAAGTGGAATTCTTCGCCTTTGGGCCAGGACAATCCACGCCTCTGCTCGTGGGCGACCCGTTGGGCAATATTCAAGTTCGCCAGAATAGCGCGATTGCCAGTGTGTCGTTGAAAGTGCTCAATGCCGCACCAGGTCAGATTCAACTCTTGTGGTCAACCAACGCGGCGGGTTTTGCTCTCCAATACACCACCAATCTCGTGTCGCCGAATTTTTGGGATTTCGTGAACGAGGTTCCTTCAGCCTCTGGATCAAATTGGACCGTCTCGATCCCGACAACGAACACATTCCGCGCATACCGGCTCGAACATCTCAATAATTAAGTAAGAAAGTTAAAGAGGCAACGAGCGCGCCTGCTTGGGCGAGTTCTCTTGCGTCTTTCCGAACTGATTAGATTACTTCATTTGCTCGCACCGCGTTTAATCGCGACCGCGATTGATTAAGCGAATCTGTTCCATGAAATCACAAACTTGGCTCGGAAATAATTTTCCTCACAACGCGGAGAACGCCGCGTCGAATACTTCGATGATGAAATCGGCGTCGGCTTGCGTGATGCACATGGGCGGCGCGAACCGAATGGTTTGTCCCCACAATCCGCCTTTGCCGATGAGCAATCCCATTTCGCGGCACGACTCCAAAACCTGCGCGCACTCCGCTTTAGCCGGTTCTTTGGTTTCGCGATCTTTGACCATTTCGACGCCGAGCATCAAACCTTTACCGCGCACGTCGCCGATGATTTTGTGTTTCGCTTTCAGTTTTTCCAAACCGTCTTTGATGCGGGTTCCCATCTTGTGGGAATTCTCCTGCAACTTTTCGTTTTCAATAACTTCGAGAACGGCTTTGCCCATTGCGCTGACGACGGGATTTCCGCCGAACGTGTTGAAATGAATTTTGCCAGCGAGCGTGGCGGCGATTTGCGGTGTGGTGACGACAGCGGCGAGGGGAGCGCCATTGCCAATTCCTTTAGCCATCGTGACGATGTCTGGAACGACGCCTTGCGTTTCAAATCCCCAAAAGTGCGTGCCGGTGCGACCGAACCCCGTTTGCACTTCGTCCGCGATACAAACTCCGCCCGCTGCGCGAACATGTTCGTAAGTGTGCTTCAAATAGTTTTGCGGAAATTCCACGAAGCCGCCGACACCTTGAATTGATTCTGCAATGAAACCTGCAACCTTTCCGGGTGTGGCGTAATCGATCAACGACTTCACATCATCCGCATATTTCTTCCCCGCATTGGCGTCGTCGTAACCGTAAGGCCCGCGATATTGATAAGGCGCGATGGCGTGATGGACGCCGAAACTGTGCGGCACATTATATTTCCAACTGCTGTGCGCGGTGAGTCCCATGCCGGAAGAATTGCCGCCGTGATACGCGTTACGCAACGCGATCATGTCGTAGTTGCTCGTGTATAGTCGCGCCATGAGCAACGCGAGATCGTTCGCTTCGGAACCGGAGTTCACGAAGTAACAAACTTTCAAATCGCCCGGCAATTTCGATGCGAGTTTCTCCGCAAACTGAGCAATGTTCGGATGCAGATAAATTGTCGTGGAATGTTGCAGAGTTTCCATTTGCTTCTGCGCCGACGCGAGAACATGCGGATGACAATGGCCGACGCTGATCGTCACAATCCCTCCGAGACCGTCGAGGTAACGTGTCCCTTTGTCGTCCCAGATATATTGTCCTTTGCCCTCAACAAACATGATCGGACTTTTGTAGTAGAGGAAAAGGCCAGGGCTTAAAAACTGTTTGCGAAGTTTCAAAATATCCTCGGCGGACGGGCCGGTGTACGGTTTTGGTTGATGATCGAAGGGCGGGAGTGTTGGTTTTTTCATGAAATTAGTTTAAGGCCGGTTCAGTGTTTTTCGTGGCAGCGGAATGTTCTGTTTCAGGGAAAGCGTTTCGGGCCGCTAGGTAAATCACAAAAGCGATAATGAATCCCACGAACCACGCGTAGGAGTAAATTGTGTGAAAAACAGGAGCGATGTTTTCCCTGGAAACAATCCCGATCGTCGCGAGAAATCCCGGGAGATTTGGCAAAATACTCAGGAACAGAGTGGCCAATCCGACGATGCTGAATCCGCGCGCGTAGCTATATTCGCCATCGGATTTGTATAACTCCACCACGTTGAGCCGCTGTTTTCGAT
>JBBQAX010000003.1:0-41875 GCA_038316905.1 Verrucomicrobiota bacterium
CCGAACACGAAGGAACAGATCGCGAATTACGACGTGATTTTCCTCGGCGACGTCGGCATCGGCGACGGCGAACTCACGGAAGAAAATGCCGAACTCATCAAAGGTTTGGTGGAACAACAATCGAGCGGATTGATTTTTCTGCCGGGCCGACGCGGACGTCAGGCCACTTTTTTGAAAAGCCCTTTGGCTGATTTGTATCCCGTCGTGCTCGATGAATCCAAAAATCAAGGCGTCGGTTTGCAAAACGAATCGCAGCTTCTGCTTTCGTCGCTGGGGAAAAACCATCTACTCACGCGCTTCGACTCCGACGAAAATCGCAACGACGAATTGTGGAAATTGCTTCCCGGATTTTATTGGTCGGCGGGCGTGGAGAAAAGCCGTCCCGGTTCCGACGTGTTGGCCGTTCATTCCTCGCTGCGAAATTCCTTTGGCCGTATGCCGTTGCTCGCCACGCGCGCCGCTGGAACCGGCAAAGTTCTTTTCATGGGCAGCGACAGCGCGTGGCGTTGGCGGCGCGGTGTGGAGGATAAATTTCATTATCGCTTCTGGAGCCAGGTCGTCCGCTGGATGGCGCATCAACGGCATTTGTCGGAAAAGGAAGGCATTCGCTTGAGTTACAGCCCCGAAACGCCGCACGTCGGCGACACCGTTTTTCTGCAAGGAACGGTTTTGGACCTGAGCGGATTTCCGGCCGAAAACGAAATCGTCACCAGCAAAATTATTTCGCCAAATAACCGCAGTGAACGATTGGAATTTTCCCCGCTTGAAGGCGGTTGGGGCGTTTTCAAATCGAGCTTCATTGCGCAAGCCGGAGGCAAATACAAAATCCAAATGACCGCCGAGAAAAACTTGCGCTCGCTCGAAACTGAAATTCTCGTCCGCCAACCCGTGCGCGAGAAAATCGGCCAACCGGTGAACAGCCAAATCCTGCGCGAGATCGCCAACCTCACCGGCGGCGCCAGCGTCTCCTATGAAGACCTCGAAAAAATAGTGCAGAAAATTTCTTTATTGCCGGAACCTAAACCCATTGAGAAACGGATTCGTCTTTGGTCTAGTCCGTGGTGGGGCGGGTTAATTTTATTCCTCCTCGCGATTTATTGGACGGGTCGCAAGCTGGCTGGAATGGTGTAGCCAAGACAAGGGCCAGTCTTAACTTTGAATGTAGCCACAAGTGTCGTACATAAAAGCAGGACGCCCTAACATGCGGAGAACCATCGACGACGCCGATGGTTGTGTGCCACTGGATGTTGCCACCAAGCCTTCTTTAAAGGAGAAAAAGCTGCTTTTAACTGGATGGTGGAGCCTAGGGGATTCGAACCCCTGACCTTCTCATTGCGAACGAGACGCTCTACCAACTGAGCTAAGACCCCATCCAAGTGCGTAAACTATGGAATAAAAAATATCTCAGGCAAGCGGAAAGAGCAGCGCCTGGATCCGAATTCGGGACCGAGATATTCAACTTAGATTTGCCGCAATTAGAGAGGCGTTCAACAGCACTTCTCGAGGCTCTGAGCGTTATTCAGTCGTTCATCTGTTATCCCTGGGCCGTCCAGGCATTCGCGAACAATCTGCGTCAGCTTGTTGATCGAATAGGGTTTGGGCAAAAAGTTACTGCCTTGCAACAACGAAGCGTCTTTGCCTGCCATGCCGGGACTGTAACCGCTGGTGTAAATCACTTTTAGATTAGGGGAGCGGCCGACAAGGCTTTCCGCGAGTTCTCGCCCCATGATGCCTCCCGGCATCACCATGTCGGTCATCAAAAGATCGATCGGACGATTGGCGCGTTCCCACACGGCGATTGCATCCGACCCAGAGCCTGCTTCGAGCACATAATAACCCTGGATGCGAAGAACCTGGACGACCATTTCGCGCAACGCTTCTTCATCTTCTGCGACGAGAATAGTTTCGCGACCACTGCGCATGGCGGTATCGATCGCTGGATCAATTTTTTTCGCAATTTGTTGGGTTGCCGGAAAATAAACTCGAAAGGTTGTGCCACGATTTGGTTGGCTTTCGACTTCGAGCCATCCGTGATGTTGGCGCACAATCCCGAAGACGGTGGAAAGCCCCAGGCCAGTTCCTTTGCCTACAGGTTTGGTGGTAAAAAACGGTTCGAAGATCTTGCTGAGAATTTGCGTATCCATTCCAACACCCGTGTCGCTGAAAGTCAGGCAAACGAACTCGCCCTCCCGTTTTTCAGGATCAATCGGTGTGGGTGCGCGATGAATCATCTCAAGTGATGTTGTGATCGTGACTTTGCCACCGTTTGGCATCGCATCCCTTGCGTTAACAGCCAGATTCATCGCGATTTGCTCGATCATGCTTGGATCTGCATGGATGGCGGCGAGCGAGGGCTGCGGTCGGAAATCAATCTGGACGTGTTCCCCTACCAGACGTTCGAGCATCTTTATGGCGTTGCCCATTGAATCATTCAGATCCAGAGGCCGAAATTGCATGACTTGTTTTCGGCTGAACATGAGCAATTGCCGGATCAATGTCGCCGCGCGATCTGCAGCTTTTGAAATTTGTTCCAACGAACCGGGCTGCGGGTTGCCACCATTTAATTTTTGGAGCAGGAGTCCGGCGTGCCCCTTGATGACAGTCAGGATGTTATTGAAATCATGGGCAACACCAGCGGCCAATTGTCCGATGACTTCCATTTTTTGAGCTTGCCGGAGTTGCCTCTCCAAAAGGGCACGTTCCGCCACGTCCTGCGCCAGTAAAAGCAAATGGGGATGTCCGCCCAAGGCGACGGGAGACATCGAGACCAGCACTTCGTGTAAGGCACCTGCTTGAGAACGAATCTTTGTTTCCTGATCACGAACTCGTTCCTGGCGTAACAAACTCTCAATCCATTGATCAGAGAGTTCAGGCTTTTCCCAGAGAAATAACTCTGCGGGCGTGCTTCCAATCATGTCTTCTCGTTTGTAACCGGAGATTTCGGCGAGACGCTGATTGACATCCACGAACCTTTGATCGATCAAATTCTGAATACCGCTGGGCAGGGGACTTTCATGAAAGGCCTTGGAGAAGCGTTCTTCGGACATCGCCAATGATTCGTTCGCTTTCGCCAACTCCGCCATTTGCATGGCGGACTGATGGTTGAGCAGCCACTTCTTCGTCAAGGCATGAGCCATCTGCTGAACTTCGATTTTGTCGAACGGTTTCTTCAGCACCAGAAGACTATCCGGTTGCCCGACTCTGGCCCGCATTTCTTCCCAGGCATAATCTGAATAGGCGGTGCAGACGACGACCTGAAGTTGCGGATAGATCTCCCAAATGCGGGCAATTGTTTCAACACCATCCCAGCCCGGGGGCATTCGCACATCTACGAATGCCATGGCGTAAGGTCGGTTCTCCGCGAGCGACTTCTTCACCAATTCGAGCGCTTCCTGACCTTGATAAGCCGAATCCAATTCAAAGCATTCCTGGCTCGGAGCTGGTGCCGGGGTATCGAACAGCAGCGCGCCCATTTTCTTTACGGCAGTTTTGCGGACATTTTCGCCGCAAAGAATCTTTCGGAAATCAGCGTGAATGCTGTGGTTGTCATCCACGATCAGGATGCGTCGGTTTGCCTTGAGTTCAGCGCTGTTCATTATTTGCCTTTGTTTTCGATCAAATCTTCTCTCCGATCGTTTTGCTAATCGGTAGTTCCAAAATAAATTCTGCACCCATTCCGGGGCCTCCACTGCGCGCGGTCAAATTGCCGCCCATTTCCCGGGCTGCATTCGCTCCGCTGTGAAGACCAAAACCGTGTCCCTCTTTTTTGGTCGTGAAACCATGATTGAAAATTTTGGTCATGTGCTCCGCGGGGATCCCCAATCCATTGTCGCGAACCGATATCTCCACCATGCCAGCCGCAGTCGTGCCGACGCGAATAAGCATGTCTCTCTCGTGCCCTCTGACATCTTCCATCGCGTGCTTCGCATTGCGCAGAAGGTTGATCAGGATTTGCAGCACCTTATGCCGATCCATGCACACTTTCGGCGTTTTCGGGTCGAACTCACGGATCAAATTGATCTGGTGCCGTTCAAAAGCGGCGACATTCATGCGCAACGCATCTTCCACCAAATCGGCGGCTGACAGATTTTCGAAGACGCCGGAAACTTTCGCGTAACTTTGCTGCATGGCGACAATCTCCTTGATGTGTTCGATATTCTTTCCGACGGAACTCATTTCAGAAATCAATTCGGCTTGTTCGGCAACCAATTCCTCTGCGACCGAGCCTAAGAATTCCGGAATCAATTTTCCTTTGGGATCCGTCGTGATGAATTCCGCCATGCGCCCGTTTTGTTCGAGCAACATCGTTGTCGCGCGTCGCAGATCGCCGACGTTCGAGGAACGCAAACGTTCCGCCACTAAGTTTGCAGAAACGCTCACGCTGTTCAGCACGTTGCCGACATTGTGGAGAACGCCCGTGGCCACGTCAGCCATACCGGCGTGACGGGAAGTATCCATCAATTGACGATTCAATTTGTCGAGTTGCTCGGCATCGAGCTTTTGCTGGGTGATGTCCTGGAAAATTCCGCGGACTGCGACCGGTTGCCCTTTTTCGACCAAAACCGTGCCGCTTTCGCGAATCCAAACGACTCGATTGTCTGAGGCAAGCATCCGGTATTCGTGAGTGTAAGGCTGGCCCCGGCCCGCCATCTCATTGGCGGCGTGAACGGCTTTTGCCATATCTTGCGGATGAAGTTTTTCTTCCCAGAAATGTGGATTGTCCAACCACGCTTGCGGCTGATAGCCGAGGATTTGCTCACTTTGCCGACTGACGAACGTGAAATTAAACGTGTCCGGCGATCGTTCCCAGACCACGCCATCGATAGAGTGAATCAAAGCTTCCATCTTTTGTTGGGAAAGACTGATCGCGGCATCCTGGCTTTCGATGCGACTGAGCATTTCGTTGAACGATTCCGCGAGTTGACCCAATTCATCGCCATGACTGCTCACGACGGCTCGCACGGAGTAGTTCTTTTCCTCGCCGACGGTTCTCGCGGTTTGCGCCAAAGCCAAAATGGGGTGAGTAATCGCGCGGCCTAATCTGCCCGAAAGGAAAACGGCCAAAAGGATGGAAACGATCAAAATCGCAAGAATGACCTGAGCATAAAATCCAAGTAATTCCTTAAAGGTGCTGTGATAATCGGTTCTAAGGTAAAGCGTTCCTTTTTGCTCACCTTTCCAGAGAACCGGTTGGGTGAGAAGCAGATGCTCTCCCACAAAACGGGGCTCCCCTGGAGGCGGAAATTGTAACAAGGTTCCGGCGTTCTCAGTTTGTCCAAAATGCGCGAAAAGGTCGCCTCCCGGAATTGCCAGGGTCGCGGATAAGACGGTGGGCTTTGCCTTTAAAGAGCCGATTACTTCGGTCGCCTCAGCTTCGTTGAAGAAAGCAAGCGTGCCTGCGCTGTTGTTCGCCACGATGACGGCGAGCGTTGAATTGTCCCGTTGGAAATTGGAGCGGAAGTTTAAGACCTGAAAAATGAAAAGAGCCGCAATCGCGAATAAGAGAACCGCGCCGCAAATCAGCAGGGTCATCTCCAGCATTTTCCGTTGAATAGGAAAGTTCCGCAGTCGTTTCATACGTTAAAAGGGCGCAACTGATGAAAAAGAACGTTCGATCGTTCAAGTCGCGGGTGACTCACACTTCTTGAGATGTCGTTCGAATATTTCATTTCTGTCCTGTTTTATATATCCAGCGTCACACTGCGGCTCACTTGACCCTGAATATTGCACCGGCATTGAGCTTTAACGCCAAACTTCGAGATCTGGTTAGCGATTTTTGTTCCAAGCAGAGAAGAGGCATTCGGGGTTGAAACAAGCAAGAGCGCCCTATCGGCTGGAGGGGAGAGCCAGACTTAACAACTTGGAACTCATCTTCAACCCGACGGCTTTCGCGGCTTCCTCGTTGATCTGAAATCGAATTTTCTTTGCTTCCTCCACGAAGTTCACCATGCCTCCGGAATCGGTGAATTGCCCGGTTTCGCTCACCGTCAGGATGCTGATTCCAGCAAGCGTTTTGATGATTTCAGGGATGTTTTCCTTTTCTGAGCTACAGATAAAGAGAAGGTGGCACTTGCTGGCTTCCGCCACCGTTTTAAACGCCTGAACACTAATGGGATGGCCGTTAACTTCTTTGTCGGTCACCGTGCGTTCGAGGAAATTCCCGAACGGATTTTGCCCTAAAACTCCAATTACGAATGGAGACTTTTCAGACGGAAATGACTGCAGGGGCCAATCGATGAATTTGGCGAAATTGTAGAGAAAAGCCGCTTTTAGTTGGTACTCGGTGGGCCCCGTTTGGGCCTTTGCTGGAAAAACAGATGCCAGCCAGAGCGCGATGAGCACAGCAAAATTTATAATTCTGCGAACAGGCATGGGCTATTGAAAGAATATGGCGGATGTTTCGCTCATCAAGCTCGCTTGTTTCATCTTCCTAGACCAAAGGAAGCGCAAGACAAAGTTCGCAATTATGCCCTGATATTTTGTGGAATACAGCGGCAAGTTGATAAAACCGCTTGCCAATAGGAGATGAAGGCTCATTCTCTCGAGGGACGAGCATGAATCCACGCGGTTTCTCCTTTTTACATCCCACTTTTGGCAGATTTATTTTTTGTAAAGGCTGTTGTGTATTCACGGCGTCGTTTTTGTCCCTCCAAGTCTTGACCTGTTCAGCAGAAACCAATCCAAACGAGCCTGTCCTCGATTTGTCTGAGCTTTCTTTGGAATCTTTGATGGAGTTTGAGGTTCCAACCGTTTACGGCGCTTCCCGTTTTGAACAGAAATCAACCGAAGCGCCTTCCTCCGTCACCGTAATTTCTTCTGAAGAAATCAAGCGATTTGGATACCGGACGGTGGCTGATGTTTTGCAAAGCGTCCAAGGGTTCCACGTTTCCTATGACCGCAATAACGCATTTTTGGGCGCGCGCGGCGTCAGCCTCGGTGATTTCAATAGCCGGATTCTGTTGTTGGTCGATGGCCATCGCGTGAATAATAACCTGACCGATGGAGCATTGATCGACACCGCTTTCATCCTTGATATTGACCTGATTGAACGCGTTGAAATCATTCGCGGGCCAGGATCAGTCCTTTACGGGAACAACGCATTCTTCGGAGTGATTAACGTCATTACGCGTCAGGGTAAAAGTGTGAATGGCACCGAAGTTTCTGGTGAACATGCTACGTTCGACACCTGGAAAGGCCGCGTCACGGTTGGACACTCCTTCACCAATGGTGTGCAATTCCTCATCTCAGGGACGGCTTATGAGAGCGATGGCGAAGGGAAACTTTTCTTCGAGGAATTCAACACGCCGGCCCAGAATAACGGAGTGGCGCGAGACATGGACCATGATTCTTTCGAAAGCGTTTTTGGCACAATAAGCTACCGGGATTTTACATTGCAGGGTGCTTTCGTCACCCGTGAAAAGGTGAATCCCACGGCTCAATTCTTTTCGACCTTCAACGATCGCCGTTTGCGCACGGTGGATGAACGAAGCTATGCAAATTTAAAATACGCCCATAATTTCCCGGAAATCGTGGACGTTACCGCCCGCGTCTATTACGACCGAAACGACTTTGAAATCGGTTACCCAATCGCTCCTTTGTTGTTCAAAGAGGAGCAGAAAGGCGAGTGGTGGGGAGCCGAGCTACAATTCAACAAAAAGCTCATGGAACGGCATGTCTTGACGATGGGATTCGAGTATCGGGACGACTTTCGTCAAAGCAACCAAATCTCTGACCAGAACACTGGGCAAGTTTTCACTGATGTTCATCAGACCCGCCAAAGTCACGGGATGTATCTCCAGGGTGATTTTGCCATACTCACAAATCTTCACTTCAACGTAGGCGGACGTTACGATCAATACGGAGATTTCGATCCGGCGTTCAATCCTCGGTTAGCGTTGATCTACAATCCTATTCCGGGCTCCACGCTCAAATTTCTTTACGGCACGGCGTTTCGCGCCCCGAACTTTCTGGAATTGAGTGACTCACGTTTTCAAGACATCAGCCCGGAAGAGATCACTTCCTATGAAACAGTATATGAACAGGAAATTGGCCGAAATCTGCGGTCCTCAATTTCGGGGTTTTACAATGAAATGGACGATCTGATCGTGTTGGAGAACGGTAATTTCACGAACTTTAACGCGGAAGCTCTTGGAATGGAGATGGCGCTGACCGGTTCCTGGACGAACGGCATTCGCACTCGGCTTAGCTACACTCTTCAAAAAGTTGAGGATCAATCCGGCAATCGCGATCTGCCAGATTCACCACAACAACTTATAAAACTCAACGTCAGTGTGCCGGTTTATAAGCAGAAGGTTTTCGCCGGTTTGGAATATCAATATACCAGCAGCCGACACACCCTGCGCACGACCACTACGGGGAGCACGTTAGCTGGCGAAGACACCTCCGGTTTCGGGGTGCTGAACTTCACGCTTTTCAGCCAGAACATCATCGAGAATCTCGATTTCTCCGCCAGCATTTATAATCTGCTGGATACCAACTATTCAGACCCGGCCACCCGTTTCCACGTCCAGGACAAAATTCAACGTGATGGACGCACCTTCCGCGTGAAATTGACCTATCGTTTTTGAGATCGGTATTCGCCAGCCATTTCTGCTGCACCCATCAAGGAATCCAACGCGCGCGGAAAAAGCGTGCCTGATTTGTGACCGCTGTGGTGAATCGCACCGACTCATCTCCGTGGAAAATGTTCACTCCTGGCGACCAATCAACGAGATTGGTGGAGGATTCGATCGAGTAAATGAATCCAGTCTGCCCAACAAACGTGAAACCAAGCTCTCCATTTTGAAGCAATTCTGACGAAAGCAAAACTGGAGTTGAAGGGCCGTTCGGCAGAACAAACGAAAGCTTCACGGCATCTGCGATCACCACGGCATTGTTGGCGTTGTTGGACAATCGGATAAACCCATTCGTCCCTGATGCGAACTGTCGCTCTGCGGCGATCAATCGCCAACCGCCGCCGCCGCTTTGTTGATCCACCAGCACAAGATCGGATCCTTCTTCAGACGAGATTTCCCAAGGAGCGTTGCTGGCGCGATTGCTGCCTTGCGGATACCAAATGTGAACATTGTAGCTTCCTGGCGTAGTAATTGTCGGTCGGTAAGTGGCGGTCTCAGTGGCGCTGCCCAAGGTCGATCCTGCGAAATGATAATCCGCGCCGAATCGGCCGGACGCGGTCGTGCCAACCGACCAGTCACCCGAATAGACCGCGCTGGGATTGTCTAAGATGATATCGCTGACCGAACCGGAAAACGTCGCAACGATATTTTTGTTCGCGTTCATCATCACAACGATGGGATTGCTCGTGCCGCCAGCGTCTCCGCTCCAGCCCGTGAATATGAAATTCGCGTTTGGAATTGCATTCAGCGTGACGGAAGAACCAGGGGCGAATCCCGTTTGGTTGGGGCTCTTGAGTACCACGCCGCCAAGTGTTCCATGGGTGAGCAACGAATAATTCACGACCAGATTGGCCACCACACTATTCGTCGCATCTACGGAATTGCTGATAGTGACAGAATAATCGCCCGCATCATTCGTTTGAACATTCGCCAAACCAAGGGTCGAAGAATTAGCTCCGGGAACAAGTTCGCCGCGGAAAAACCATTGGTAGTGCAGCGGCAACGTTCCGTTGACGGCCACGGACAACAACACGGTTTTTCCAGCAATCACGGTTTGACTTTGCGGTTGGGTGAAAATTTTTGGGCCAACGGGAGTGGAATTAACCGTGAGAATTGCGTTCGAACTTAAAATTGATCCCGCGATGTTCGTGATCAAAACAGAATAGTCTCCGCCATCGCCCACTTGAACATTCGTCCGCGTGTAAGTGCTCATGGTTGCCCCGGAAATTTCAACACCTTTAAACCTCCACTGGAAACTCAGCGGTGCTGTTCCAGTCGTATCAACGAAGAAAGTCACATTCGTCGCCTGATCTGCAAATTGGCTTTGCGGTTGCACGTTGATGAACGGCGGAACGTTGACCGTCAACGCGGCAATCGCGCTGGTGATTGAGCCGAATGCATTCGAGATAACCAGCGAGTAATTACCCGCGTGGACAGGTTGCGAATTTGTGATCGTGAAAGTCTCGTTCGTCGCGTTTGAAACGGTCGCGCCATTGAATCGCCACTGATATTGAAACGGTTCACTGCCAGTTGTTGTCATAGAGAAGCTGGACATTTCGCCGGCGACGACCGTTGCGTCTTCCGGTTGGCTCGCGATGACGGGCGGCGTTCCGAACACAAACTTAACGGCGTCAGCCACAACTCGCGCAGATCCGTTTGCATTATTGCCGACGCGGACAAATCCGTTCGTGCCACGCAGGAAATTTTTCCCGGAAAAAGCTAGCTGCCAAATGCCACCGTTAGTTGCCTGATTGATCCGCGTGGTTGCCGTGCCGCCGACAAACGAAACGCTCCAGGGTGCGTTCGTGCTGCGCGTCGCGTCGTTCGGATGCCAGACGTAAATCGCGTAAGTTCCGGGGGTGAAAATATTCGGACGAAAAGTGGCTGTTCGGTTTGCAGCACTTCCGATCGCAACCGTCGCCGCCGATGCATAGTTTGAGCTGAACTGGTTTTGTGGAAGCGCGTGAAACGACCAACTCCCGCTGAACGTTGCGTTTGGGTTGTCAATGATGATGTCCTGAACCGAACCGGTGAACGTAGCTGTGATCGTTTTGTGATTCGTCATCAAAAAGCTCAATGGATTATTGGTGGAATTGTGAGCGCCAGACCAACCAATGAAAGCAAATCCAGGATCCGGCACAGCGGTCAATGAAACCATCGTGTTCGGCTGGAAGCTGGGCTGATTCGGAGTTCGAGCAATGATTCCTCCGAAACCCTCAATTGTTGTCAGCGCGTAATTGGCACTCAGGAATACGGGCGCGCTGGTGATTGTTCCCGAACCGTTGGTGATAATAACACTGTAATTCCCGGAATGGCCGGGTTGCACATTTCCGAAAGATAAATTCGTGCCGGTTGCTCCCGGGATATTTGTTCCTGAAAGCCTCCATTGATAACGCAACGGTGTGGTGCCGCCTGCCCACACGCTCAAGCTCGCGCTTTGTCCAATAATCGCGGCGGTATTCGAGGGAGCTGTCAAAATGACGGGCGCAAGTGATGGCGTAAAAACGCCGATATGATTTCCGTTCACTCTTTGCACGCCGCCACTCGCTCGATTCAACACGGAGACTCCACCAGATTGCGCCTTAACCATTGCGGTCGAGCCGCCACCGTCGAGATTGAGACCTTGATACGCGCCAAAACGGATGAGCCAATCGGCCAGGCTATCCATTGGAGCGCCATCGCTGTAACCCGGTTGTCTCCCGTCTATGGTAAGCAAAATAAGGTAGCGACCATTTTGAGAAATTCCCACCGCTGTGCGTGGATGGCCCACGGTAAAGAATTCCGTATCAGGAAAAGGCTTTTGATTCACGCCGTTGATAACCACCACATCCGAGCCTGCCACCGCTGTCCAGTAGTTGCTCGGGTTGGTGACGGTCAAGGCAATGGTGGCGACGTTGCTTCGGGTGATGAGCAACATTTCACGGCCCGCTTCCGCAGGTGAAACGAGATTTCCTTGTGAAATGGCCAACCCGATCACTTCACGCGGCTCATTCGGCGTGGTAGAAACCGGTGAGAAAAAATTGGCGTTCACACCCGCTTTCACGCCATACGCGAGAACGAATGCGCTGGTGGTCTGTCCGAAAGTCTCCAACGGCGCATCTCCGTTGGAAGGAGTGGAAAACAATTCCACGTCGGGATCAGATAAATCGATGCGTAGCGCCTGCACTTCCTGCAACCGGATTTCGTTGGTGTCTGCTTTGCCACGCGCAAATTCAATTCCTTTGAAAATGGGAACCCATGGATCGACCGTAATCGCCGCATGCGCGATTTGCAGAAACGAGAACACTCCCATGAAAACTATAGCAAAGTTGAATTTCATTGGAGTTCTGAATTGGTGCAGTGGGGGATGTTTCAAAGTGACTATTTCGAGTCGATCTTCGCACGGTGGCGCTCGAATTTCCAGAAAATCCAGTGGACAAGCTCAACGGCGTCGCTAAATTTTCTCGAATGTTTCCGGCAAAGAATAAACTCTCGATCCTGGTGGCGTTATTGTTCGTCAGTGCTTTCGTCTCCGCAGCGTGCGCCCTTCTCCATTACCGGGCCACAGGCGAACTACGCGGGCTTCAGCGCCAAGCTATGAGCGTCGAAAGTAACCGAACTCTCACTCGCGCCCTGGCTGCTGACGCTGTCGAGTATAGCAAGCGGAATCCGGCGATCGACCCACTCCTGCGCTCATTCGGGTTGAAGCAACCCGTGTCATCTCCAAAAGCCGCTAAATAACATGAACGATTCCGAGAAATTTGATGCCGTGCCTGAATTTGAACCGACGGGCGCGAAAACTCCTGATGATCGTTTTGAAACACTACAGAAGCTGTTCTTTGCCACGCTGGTCGCGGTTTTAATTATCAGCGTCAGCTTGAACGTTTTTTTGGTTCGGCAAACGATCTTTGCCCGCACTGATTTGAAAAGTGTGCGTCAGCAAATAAGTGTGCTCAGCGCCAATTATCAAAAGGTCGAAGAGCCGCAAATCAGAGGTTTCGTCAATGCGCTGATTGGATTCGGCCGGACCAATCCTGATTTTGTTCCGATCCTGACGAAATATAAACTCCCGTTGACTCCGATTGCGAGCGAGCCTGCTGCCGTTTCGCCGGCTCCCGTAGCTCCAAAGAAATAATCAGCAGTGTGTTGCGCAGTTTTCTTCGCGGCTGAATTTTGTTCCGCAAGCAGGGCAATAGAGGGCTGAAGGAGCCGAGCCGTTGCCGCATTTCCCGCAAATCTGATACGCTTTGGCGTGTCGACGGCCGATCATCAGGTTTCGAATGTAAGGAATCCAGGTGAAGGCGTAGGCGAAAATGAAAACCGAATCCTGCCGATAAACTCCGTACGACAGAAGGAGGAGGGACCCGACCAGGCTAAGCCACCAAAAACTCACTGGGATTACGACTTTCTTCTGCTTCTCGGTGGCATACCACTGCACAAAAAAGCGGGAGAAGAAAACGCCGTTTCCAATCCAGCCGATTACTTTCCAGAAATGCCATTCGATGCCGAAGAATTTTCCGCCATGCCAGATCAAATTGCTAAACCAGTCCATGAGCGAGAGCTTAGTTCAACAAAATTCCCTCGGAAAGCGGGAAGTCCCTGAGGCCCCTCCCGCAAACTTCTCGACGCTATTCCGCCAATAGCTTCGCTACTTTTTCTTCCAAATTCCCCCGTGCATTCTGATCGCGCAAAATTCCTTTTTTATCCACGAGCCACACGGCTGGAATTCCCGTAATGCCAAATTCTTTGGCAAATTTGTTTTCCCATTTCAATCCATCGTAGTGCTGTGGCCATTCCATTTTTTCTTCCGCTATGAAACTCTCCAGCGCTTCCTTGTCGCCATCCAAACTGATGCCAATGACTTCAAAACCTTTGGGATGCAACTTCGTGTAAGTTTCTTTTAGTTCAGGCAAAGCGCCGATGCAGGGTCCGCACCACGTCGCCCAAAAATCGATCAACACAACCTTGCCCTTCATCTTCTCAACATCAACTTTTCGGCCATCCAACGCGGTGAACTGAAGCTGTAGCGGTTTACCCACGGATTCCATTTTCTTCAACGCGCCTTTAGCCATTTCTCGCACCTGCTCAGGTGCAGCCGTGTCGCTCGCCAATTCCTTGGCTATTTTCTTCGCCTTCTCACCCTCGCTATTGGAAAGGAGCATCATCCAAACCTGATAAACTTCTTTCCGTTCGGGAAAGTCTTTCTGCAAAGCGCGCGCGCCTTTTTCGAGTTCCGCGAACATCGCTTCCTGGCCGCCTTCATGTTCGGAGTTGGCCACGCGCCGCAAAGCAGTCCAACGAGTTGCATACCGATCTTCGTCGCTCAAATTCGGATCCTTCAATTGCGCTTCCTCGAGTTCTTTGATCCGCGCCAGTCGCTTGGTGTCCCCGAGTTGCACAGCGAAGCCTGACATCTGAAGTTCTTTGGCCTTCGCTTCCGCTGCTTTGGGGTGTTTCGGGAAATCAGTGTGAAACTTCTTAGCTTTGTCAGCGGCCGCACCGGCGAGCACACGCTGAGTCTGGCGAAATTCTTCAAACTGTTCTTTCGTCGGTTGCTTGCCGCCCCATTCTGGCGGCGGAACCGGTGGACGGGTGGCTTTCTCAACCTCCTTCCAGGCGAGGTCAGCGGCATTCGTCCCTTGAGCAATAACCTTTGTCTCGAACGACGCAAAAAACAAAGTGCAGAGCAGTCCCAGCGAATATAATGTTTTCATAATTTCCTGACCACGAACCTAACGCCACTCCTGCCAAAAACAACACAGCAGAAAATAATTTGATTTGAGTCCGCCCTCTCGTTTCACTTCCTTTCGACAATTCAGCATTGCACGGCACACGCTCTTTGGGCGCGACAGCTAAATGAACGCAGCAGAACTTTTAATCAGTGAAAATGGCCGACGCTCGCTGGAAGCGTTACTCAAACCAATTCGTGGCCTCACCGGTTTGAAGTCAGAATCCCTTGGCGCATTTGGAAGTGATGACAAGAAGTATTCCATCCCACGTTTTTCATTCCGGGGTTTGAACAATGGCGACCCGATTCGCATTGGAATTTTCGGAACAATTCACGGGGATGAACCTGCGGGCGCACTCGCCATTGTGCAATTTCTCGCAGACCTCGCAGCGGAGCCGTCGCTCGCCGAGGACTACCAGATAGTGGCGTATCCGCTTTGCAATCCGACTGGTTTCGAAGACAACACGCGCAACTCCCGCAGTGGCCGCGACCTGAATCGCGAATTTTGGAAAGATTCCACTCAAGCTGAAGTGCAAATCCTGGAGAACGAATTGCGCACGCAACATTTTCAAGGATTGATTCAATTGCACGCGGACGACACCAGCGAAGGCATTTACGGATTTGTCCGTGGGGCCACGTTGACGGAAAATCTTCTGCGGCCCGCATTGCGCGAAGCCGGGAAAATTCTACCACGGAACAACAATGCGTTCATCGATGGTTTTGCCGCGAGGGACGGAATGATTTACGACGTTTACGAAGGCATTCTGGCTGCGCCGAGGGAAGTGGAACCCGTACCGTTCGAAATCATTTTAGAGACACCCCATCACGCGCCCATCGATTCGCAAGTCGCAGCGCTCGACGCCGCCATGCGCACCATTTTGAAGGAATATCGAAGCATGATTTCCTTCGCGCAGAATATCTAAAGGATCAAACTGAAGAAATGACGCATTCATTGGCACATTTTTTCGTCATCAGGATTTAGCGGTCCGTCATTTCCCATCTTCCGTTCCTCATCGCTACCCACTGAAAACGTCGAGGAGCTAAATTAAATTGCAGAGTAACGTCACGGTTGCTCTGACGCCCGATACCAGAATGATTTCGGTGAAGCTGGCTGGACATGTTCAAAGTCCCATTCCCCAGCGATCGGCGCGTTAGTAGCAATCGGCAACCAATCCACCAGATTCGACGATCCGAAAACTGTGATGGGACCGCTTCCGCTCAATCCGGTTAACGTGGCTCGAAACCATCCCCCCGTGGATGTGGCGGAAAAAACCGGTGCAACAAATTGAACGGTCGCCGCGACTGTTTCGAATTCGACCGCACGATAGAACCGTTGCACAAGATTCGTCGCCATCGAATCAACATAATTGACTTCACCCGCGACCGGAGTGTTGGTTGAAATCGGAATCCAATCGATCAAATTGGTGGACGCAAACACGACAATCGGCCCCAGCCCGGAGGCTCCCCGCAGACGGAGATGCAAGCCATCGTCCGCCATGTAAACGGCTCCCGGGGTCGTATCGAAATGGAGCGTCGGTGCCGCGACACTCACAGCCGAGACAGGCGAAACCACGCTGCCAAGGTGGTTGCTGACGATGACGGAATAATTTCCGCCAGCGCTCACGAGCAAAGTTGCATTTGTCGCTCCAGAAATATTTATTCCACCCTGCCGCCATTGGTAAAGCAGAGGCCCGGTGCCGGTCGCGAAAACGTTCAACAAAGTCTCTTTGCCGAACGCAATTCTCCGCCTTTTAGGCAGAAGATTAATCACGGGACGGCCATCTCCCACGATGGCAAGCGAGTGGGAGTTTCCAGCGGCGATGCCCACGACGTTGACCAACGTTGGCCAGACATTGGTTTGACCCAAATTGTTTTGGCCCCACGCGAAAACCGTGCCATCACTTCGCAGTGCCAGCGTGTGATGATTTTGAGTCGCAAGAGCAACGACATTGCTCAATCCGGGCGGGACGTTCGTTTGACCGAACTCATTATTTCCCCACGCGACCACCGTGCCATTCCCTCGCAAGGCAACGGCATGGCGGAGTCCCGCCGCAACAGCCACAAAATCATTGCCGACAGGAAGATCA
The DNA here is from genome assembly GCA_038316905.1 of Verrucomicrobiota bacterium. Taxonomy (GTDB): domain Bacteria; phylum Verrucomicrobiota; class Verrucomicrobiia; order Limisphaerales; family CANJXF01; genus CANJXF01. The sequence continues at coordinate 16,431 of JBBQAX010000003.1, forward strand.
AGTTGTCCAAAGGAGTTACTGCCCCATGCCAGAAGTTCCCCGGTGTCTCGAACACCGAGGCTGTAGCCGACAGCGGCAGAGATCGCCACAAGGTTGGTTGCGTCTGACGGTACGGAAAGCGCCGCCGAATTGTCGCCCCAACTCACCACTGTGCCATCCGACCGCAATGCGAGATCGTGCCGACCACTTGTGGCGATCGCGACCACATTGGTGACCGATGCGGGGATGTTGACCAGGCCGAAGCTCGTTGACTCTCCGAAAACGATTACGGTCCCATCGGAGCGCAGACCGAGATCGTGATGATTGGCTGCCGCCACCGAGATCAATTGATTCTCGCCGATCAATGGGGGGAAGGAGGCAAAAGGAAGGGGGGAATAGGAACCCCAATAAGTGACTGTTCCATCCCGGCGTAAAGCCACGCTGTGGTTCGCGCCTCCCGCCAAACCGACCACGTCACCCACATCTTCTCGCACACGCAAATCGGAACGGCTGTTTCCCCACGTGGCAACCGGCACAATCACTAAACGTGCCTCCGCACTGAAAGCTGTCCCTAATTCATTCGCGGCTACCACACGATATTTACCGGCATCTCCGGGCTGCACATCGGAAAACACCAGGCTCGAATTCGTCGCATCAGGCAGGTTTTGTTGGTTATGCTGCCACACGATATTCAGGGGTGCGGTGCCGAGGATCGTGCTGTTAAAACTCGGCGTTGTCCCAGGTGCCGCCGTGAGGTACGTGTTCGTGAACTGGATGATCGGAACGGAAGCGTTCACCGTCAGCACCGCCACCTGACTGGTTACGGCTCCAGCCAAATTCGTAATGACGATTTGATAATTACCAGCCTCCACCGGCTGAATATTGGAGAGGGTCAACGAACCATTGGTCGCAGAGGGAATGTTGATGTCGTTAAATCGCCATTGGTAAAAGAAGGGTTCCGTACCCGAAACGGTGGAATTGAATGCGGTGGTAGCTCCTACAGTCGTAGTGCGGGAAGTTGGGTGGGTTGTGATTATCGGTGCGACTGAATTCGTCAATACAACCTGATCCAGCCACGCAGTGGAAGTTCCGGCAAACGGTCTGCAGGCAAGCGTCCAGCGCAGCGTGTGGGTTCCTGCCGGAATATAATACGACCGCTGTTGCCACTCAAAATCGTTGGAAATGCCAATCCGTTCTACTCCATCTACTGAAAAACTGAAACGGTCGGTGAGCCAACCCACCGAGCGCCACCAAAAACTCACCGCAGTAGGTCCGATTACCGTTGTTTCCACCCAATTGGTTTGGTTTTCAAGGTAAGGTCCAGTTTCAGCCGCATCCACACCATCATGCGTAACGCTTGGTTGCCAATGCCATCCGCCCGGCCCGCCCGTGGTCCAAATTAAATCCTCGGCATCAAGTGCAACGGCCAAAGGTTCCGCCGCAAAGACGACCAGCGTTGCGTTAGAACTGCTCACGCTGCCTTGCGCATTCGTCACCACTACACGGTAGTTGGCCGCATCGGCCAGCGCTACATTGAGCAGCGTTAAGTTTGGAGTCGTCGCACCAGCCACCTTTGCATTGTCGTCGAGATTGATGTCGTTGCGCTGCCATCGATAGGTCAACGAGGGCGATCCCGCCGCCGCGACGGTGAAGATAACGTTGCTTCCAGTTGCCGCAAATTGAGGGACGGGGTGCGTCACAATCCGCGGGGGAACCGCCGTCAACGTCAACGAAATGTGTCCGGTGAACGCACCGAAGGCGTTGGTTAAAATGAACTGAAATTCGCCTTGATCGTTGGTCGTGGTGGCAGGGGTGAAAAAATGCGACTGCATCGGCGCAGATTGGCCATCGGGCAAGAGCCATTGCCAATTGCGCAAAGGCGGCATTCCACCCACAACGGGATTGAACACTACAGGATCGCCAATTCCGGCAATGCGATTGGTCCTAAAGCCGCCCAATCGCAGGGTCGGCTCTCCGGTTAACGCGAGGTTCTGATTTCTGCCCGCAGCGATTCCAATTACGTTTGTGATCGATCCAAAGTTCGATTGGCCGGAGTCATTGTTTCCCCAGGAAATCAATTGGCCATCCGCCCGCAGCATGAGGAGATGTTCTTTCCCGGCGGCCAGGGCGACGATGTTCGTGGCAGATGTCGGCAGTGGAATCGGGCCGTTGGTAGGCGACGGCCCACGAGAAGAAAGGCCATGTCCACCGCAGGAATACGACGCTGTCAAATTTGTACTCGCACTCAACTGTCCCCACGCCAAAACACTGCCATCGGCTCGCAGTCCGGCGCTGAAATGAAAGCCTGCGACCACGCTGATGAGATTCGTGGCGCTGGTCGGAATACTAATTTGTCCGAGAAGGTTGTTGCCCCAGCCAATCGCGGTCCCGTCTGCCCGTAAGGCCAGGCTGTGAAATCCACCACCGGCAATTGCCACGACATTGGTGGCCTGTTCCGGCGGGGTGAGGAGGTTCCCACTCCATTCCAGACCCCACGCGACGACGCTGCCGTCTCCTCGCAACGCCAGGTTGTGCAGCATGCCAGCAGCAATCTCGACCACATTTGAAAGTCCGGTGGGCAGCGTGTTCAGCCCGCCGTTGGACTGACCCCAGACCAACACTTGACCATCATCGCGCAAGGCCACGCTGTGCAACGCATTCGCTGCAATTCGAACCACGTTGGTGGCCGACGTTGGGATCGTCGTTTGACCACATGAATTTCCACCCCAGCCGATGACTGTCCCGTCTGCCCGTAAGGCCAGCGCATGAGTGTCCCCGGCAGCGAGCGCAATCAAGTTGGTAGCGGCAACAGGGATAGTTTGCGCGAGAGAGGTATTGCTTCCCCATGCACCCACCGCAGAAGCATTCAACAAGGCGGGATTACTCGTAATCGAACCACTTGAGTTGCTGACGACAACCGTATAACTGCCGAGATCAGAGGGTAGGGTGGCGGGAATAAAAACAGCCGTGTTCGTCGCATCCACAATTTGTCCATTGTTCAAATACCACTGATACGTCATGGGTTCAGTTCCAGCGGCCTGAACCAAAAAGAAGGTGGGCAGTCCCAACGCGACCTGATTACTCGCGGGCGATGAAACCAACGTGGGTGGTGTGGCTGTAACGATCAAAGACGCCGGCAAACTGGTGATACTTCCGCTGAAATTTGTGATGATCACGCGATAGTCTCCCGCCATCTCAACCTGCACATTCGTGAGCAACAGACTATCACCGGTGGCGGCAGGGATGGGTTGGTGGTTGAAGGTCCATTGAAACTGTCCGGGAATTCCGTAACTCAAAAACGCGTTGAAGGTAACCGAACTTCCCGCCCCTGCCGTTTGTGAAATGAGTGGCTCCAAAAGCTGCGGGAGCGGGGGTGCGCTGACCACGAGACTCGAGATTTGACTCGTCACGGATTCTGAGAAGTTGGAAAGCACCACCGCATAATCGCCCGAATGGGATGCGGTGGCTTCCGGAAATACCAGAGCGCGATTCGTTTCGCCGGGCAGATCATTCCCGTTGAATCTCCATTGGTACCGGCCGTTATTCACAATGCCCATGGCGCGCTGGCCTTCGACATGAGCGGAAAAGACAGCGGGCGATCCAATGTAGGTTTGGCGTTGCTCGGTTTGTCGTAGCGCCAATCCATCGGGTGGTTGCAATAATGCAAAACTGACGTTCCCCGCTGCCACCGCGACCACGTTCTGTAGCCAGACCGGAGGAACCAGACGGGCGTCGGTTGGCGACAATCCGCTCCCGTATAAGATTTGAACGCCAGACGGAGTTAAATAAACAACATGATTGAAACCGCTGGCCGCGCTCAGATGAAAGTTTGAAGGGAACCCTGTCCCTCCACTGAACGGTGCCGAGATCGGCACGCTGCTGCCCCACGTCACTCGTTTGCCGTCCGCCTGAATGGCCACGGTGTAATTGGCCCGCGCTGAAATCGCCACGATATTGGTGACAGTTGGAATCGTCGTGATGGATGGGTGGTGATGCCCCAGACCAGAATTTTACCATCCGACCGCAACGCAACACTGTGCGAACTGCCCGCCGCGATGGCCACGATGTTGGTCGCCGCGAGAGGAATGTCGATTTGTCCGGTGCTGTTCGTTCCCCACGAAATGATCGTTCCGTCCGCCCGCAATGCGAGACTGTGTGAGTCGCCGGCAGCCACCGCAATTATATTAGAGACCGTCGAAGGCACATTCGTTTCGCCTCCGGTGTTTCGTCCCCAGCCCACCACTGTTCCATCGCCTCGTACCGCGAGATTGTGATACATCCCCGAAGCAATCGCGACCACGTTGGTGGCGCTCGGCGGCACGACCGCCATGCCATAATTATTTGTGACGTAGTTCGGAAAATTCCCAGTGAGAAAAAAATTGTCGCCCCATGCCGTCAGTTGTCCGTCGGCCTTCAAAGCCAGCGCGTGTTGCGCACCAACGCTCAACGCGATGGCGTTAGTGAGAGACAGTGGCAGATTCGTCAGTATTCCCGAACCCCACGCCGCCACGGGGACGGCGGCGATTTCAAATTCCGGGCCAAGGCTGCCGCCAAAAGCATTGCTGACCGCGACACGATAAACTCCACTATCCGCTGGAGTGAACGAATTGAAGATCAGGCTCGCGCCACCGACGTTTGGTAGAGTCGTACCATTCAACTGCCACGTATAAGAAATCGGTCCCGCACTCAAGGTCGTTGCCACGCTCAAAGTGACCGGGCTGCCATACGAAACCGCACGGCTCGCTGGCCAGGAATTCACCGTCGGCCATTGGGGGAGGTTCACCGTTAACGCAGCCACGGAACTGGTGATGACCCCGACGCTGTTGCTGATGACGACGCGATAATTACCCGCTTGATTGGTGAGGACATAAGGAATGGAGTAACTCGCATTGGTCGCGCTGCTGATGTTCGTATTCCCAAATTGCCACTGGAAAGTTGGCGCAGGATAACCGTCCGCGACAACGCTGAAAGTCACGTTGCTGCCCGCCGCCACGGATTGACTCTCGGGAGGCGTCGTCACGATTGGCAAGGTCGGCTGAATCTCCACAGAAAGATTGGCCACCAGGCCGGTGACAACACCCAATGGGTTGCTGACCACCACCGAATAAGCGCCTGCGTTTGTGAACTGCACCGGAGAAAGCGTCAACACTCCGGTATTCCCTCCGATGATTTCAGCGTCGTTGAAAAACCATCGATAACTTAGCGGAGGCGCACCCACCGCCAGCGCATTCAAATGAAACACCTGATTGCTGTAAGCCACCAGAGCATCAAGCTGATCGACAAATTGCGGCGTGCCGTCGCCCATTAAACAGCCGCTATGTTCGGCACCGGCGGTAATGGCGACCGCCACGGCGTTCGATACGCTGGCCGGGATTGTCCGCTTACCATTGTTGTTGCTGCCCCAGCCAACGATGCTGCCGTCCCCTCGCAACGCCAGGCTGTGGCTGAGACCCGCGGTGATCGCGACCACATTGGTGGCGTTTGCAGGAATAGAGATTTGCCCTGAACCGTTGCCGCCCCAACCGATAACAGTGCCATCCGCCTTAAGGCCCAGACTGAAGTCCGCACCCGCCGCCACCGCGATCAAATTGGTCGCTTGTGACGGTGGATTTGTCTGACCAGAAGAACTGGTTCCCCACCCCACCACCGTGCCGTCGCGCCGCAAGAATAAATTGTGTCCTGTGGGATGGAAGCGGCTGGCGGCGATCCGCATCCCGCGGGTCGCACGAGCAGGAACATTGGTCAGCCCAGCGCTTGGATTGCCCCACGCATAAGCCGTTCCGTTGGTTCGTAATACCAGATTGTGAGAAGCACCGGCGGCAATTCCCGCCACAGGTTGATTGGTCGCCTCCGCCGGAATGTTGGTGATCCCACCCGCATTAAGTCCCCAAGCCACCAAAGCGCCGTCTTCGCGCAAAACCAGGTTGTGTCTTTGCCCCGCGCTGATTTGCACCACATTGGTCGCTGTGACTGGAAGGTTGGTTTGCCCGCTAGAATTCAAGCCCCATGCGATGACCGCGCCATCCGAGCGAAGCGCAAGCGTGTGATCGTTTCCCGCCGACACCGCAGTGAGATTCGTCGCCGCGGGCGGAATGTTGGTTTTGCCATTAAAGGAGTTTCCCCAAACCACAGCGGTGAGTTCAGCCCGTGCTGACGAAATAAATCCCAGCAACAACCCGATCAGCAGTGCCGCGGCCCAGACTGGAAACGAGGTGGAAAGATGGGATCCAGCGACACCCGGAGAGATTTTCTTCATTAGTTGTGCTCAAAACTATCTCACAAATCTGTTGGGAACCAATCCGATTCTGTGTTCGTTCGGCGTTCTTGGGCGGTGGCTTTGGAGCAGGGTTGGGATTTCCCGCCTTCCGGCGGTTTCTACGAAGAGACGCGAGACGGACAGGGATACGATTCAAAAAATTCGAGAGACTGAAATCGTCTCTCGAATCATCCAGCGGAAAATACCTGGCTCACTTAGCCATTCTTTCCACAACATTGCTTATATTTCTTCCCGCTGCCGCACGGACACGGATCGTTGCGTCCCACTTTCGGGCCGGTCCGAACCGGCTTCGCTCTGGAAACCGCTTCATTCGCTTCGCTGACCATGTCGCTGGCTCCGCCGGGTTGTGCGCCCGCAGCGGCATCGCTGCTAGTTGCGGGTTGTCCGCCGAACGCGCTGGTCGATTGGTGAATGGTGCGTTTCGGGATGTTGTGCAGAAAATTCTCGAACGCCATCAGGCTCGACGCGCTGCGGAAGATGTTGTGGCATATCTCAGTTTTGATGTTGACCATCAACTCGCCGAAAATCTTGAAGGCCTCCGACGTGTATTCGATGAGCGGATCTTTTTGTCCATAAGCGCGCAGGCCAATCGCATTTCGCAAGCTGTCCATCGCGTAAAGATGTTCCTGCCACAGTTTATCAATTGCGCTGAGAATCGTATAACGCTCAATGCTCTTGAGCGCATCGGGTTGTTCGAAGCTGATCTTGAGTTCGTAAGCTTTGCGCACGCTGCTGATGAGAAATTGGCAGACGGCAAATTGCGCGGGGCTGAGTCCGTCAAACACGGAATCCGGCACGGGAGTTTCGTCGCCAGATTTTGCGGCTTTGACAATTTCTTCTTCCGGCAAACCAATCGGGAAATTGAGGTTCACCCAATCGGCGAGGCCGCGAACGTTCCATTCGTTGACATCCGTATTCGGGGAGCTGAACTCTTCGGCTTTCGAAATCACGACTTCTTCCATGATGTCGAGAAGCCGGTCGCGCACATCGTCGCTGTTGATGATTTCGTTGCGGAAGCCATAAATGACTTCGCGCTGTTTGTTCATCACGTCGTCGTACTCGAGCGTGCGTTTGCGCTGCTGGAAGTTGTGTTGCTCGACGCGCTTTTGCGCCTGCTCGATGGATTTGTTGAGCATGAAATGTTCAAGCTCCTGGCCTTCTTCAAAACCCATTTTCTCCATCATTTTGCCAATGCGGTCGGACCCGAAGAGGCGCATCAAATCGTCTTCAAGCGAAATGAAAAAGTGAGATGAACCAGGATCGCCCTGACGCGCGCAACGACCGCGCAACTGGCGATCAATACGGCGTGATTCGTGACGTTCCGTGCCGATCACATGAAGGCCGCCGATGTCCGCCACGCCGGGTCCGAGTTTGATGTCCGTGCCGCGACCCGCCATGTTCGTGGCGATTGTGACGCCGCCGCGTTGTCCAGCGCGCGCGACGATTTCAGCTTCCTGCTGGTGATATTTCGCATTGAGGACCGAGTGAACGATCCCCGCTTTTTTCAACATGCGGGACACCTGTTCGCTGGTTTCGACGGACACCGTGCCGACCAGAATTGGCCGACCCAGATTGTGAATGGTCGTGATCTCCTTAAGCACGGCGCCGAATTTTTCGCGTTTGGTTTTGTAAACGGAATCATTGGCGTCTTTACGAGCAATCGCGCGGTTCGTTGGAATCACGAGCACGCCGAGTTTATAAATATCGAAGAATTCGCCCGCTTCCGTTTCTGCGGTTCCGGTCATGCCCGCCAGTTTCAGGTAAAGGCGGAAATAATTTTGAATGGTAATCGTCGCCAGTGTTTGCGTTTCCTTTTCGATTTCCACGCCTTCTTTCGCTTCAACGGCTTGATGCAATCCATCGCTCCAGCGGCGGCCCGTCATGAGACGACCGGTGTTTTCATCGACGATGATGACTTTGTTTTCCTGCACGACGTATTGCACGTCTTTCAGGTAAAGGCAGTAAGCCTTGAGCAATTGCGAAATGGTATGAATCTGCTGCGCCTTTTGCTCGAACTCCTGCTGCACTTTCGCCTTCAACTCTAGTCGGGCTTTAGGATCACTTTCAGCGGCGTCAATGTCCTGAAACTTCATGGTCAAGTCCGGCAGGACGAACGCCTCAGGATCTTCAGGGCGGAGGAAATTGCGGCCTTTTTCGGTCAAATCTGCGTCGTGACTTTTCTCGTCCATCGCGAAGAACAATTCTTCCTTCTGCGCGTAAAGCTCCTTCTTGGATTGTTCGGCATGAAGTTGCATTTCTGCTTTATTCATCAGCCGGACATTCTCGGGTTCTTCCAAAACCTTCATGAAATCCGCCGAGCGCGGGTTGCCCACTTTCACCCGATAAAGCAACAGACCGATTTCGCGTTCAAGTTCAGGAACACTCTTGGGTTGCGAACCATCCTCGGGCCGCAATTTCTTGATCAATGCTTCGGCTTCCGAGAGATAGCGATCGCACAATTTTCCCTGTGTGTGAACGATCGATTGGATAGCCGGTTTGAACTGGTCGTAAATCGCGTTGTCAGAACTGACGACTGCCGGACCGCTGATGATGAGCGGCGTGCGGGCTTCATCAATCAGGATGGAATCCACTTCGTCAACGATGGCGAAGTAATGCCCGCGTTGAACCTGTTCTTCCTTGCGGCTGGCCATGCCGTTATCGCGCAAGTAATCGAAACCAAACTCCGCGTTCGTGCCGTAGGTGATGTCGCAGGCGTATTGCTCGCGGCGAACCGAAGGCGATTGATCGTGCAAAATGCAGCCAACCGTCAGCCCGAGAAATTTGTAAACCGCACCCATCCATTCGCCGTCACGCGCGGCGAGGTAATCATTGACGGTCACGACATGAACGCCGCGTCCCGTGAGTGCATTGAGGTAAACCGGCAATGTCGCCACCAAGGTTTTTCCTTCGCCCGTCGCCATTTCCGCGATGCGTCCGGTGTGTAATCCGTAACCGCCGATTAATTGCACATCGAAGGGAACCATCTCCCAACGCAGCGGATGACCGCGCACAATCACGTCCTGGCCGCACAATTTACGGCACGCGGTTTTCACAACGGCGAATGCTTCGGGCAAAATTTCAGCGAGTCGTTGCTTGAGTTGTTCGTTGTCTTCGATCTTTGAAAGTTCCTCTTTCCACGCGGCGGTTTTCTCACGCAACACTTCGATGGAAACATTCTGCAAAGTCCCCTCGATCTCGTTTATCCTCGCGACCATGGGTCGAAGCTTCTTCACCTCACGCTGGTTCTTTGAGCCGAGGACTTTTTTGAATATGTAGCCAATCATTGTCTTAAATTGTGTTCGGAAACGGTATGGGAAGCGGGAATCTTGTCAAAAAGATTCACGGCTAGGCGGCGGCCGGTTGCGGTGCTTTTCCTTTCGGCGACGAAGGTGGATTTGTAGGCCCTTGATTCTTGAAACTTGCCCAAAAACGGGGTGGCAACATGGCGAGGCCCATGATTGCGAGTTGGCTGATGATAAATGTAATGAGCCAGAAAGAAGCTTTGTCCATGAAGCCGTAGGAATGCAGGCCGATTCCGAGCATGTTGACTCCAAACCACGAGAAGCTCGTGATGATATTCCCAAAAATTGTCATCGTCATTAAGCCGCGTTCTTTAATCAAACCGCCCCAGCGCGCATGCAAAACAATCGCGCACCAGATAACGATCAGCAGCGCGCCATTTTCTTTCGGGTCCCAACCCCAGAAACGTCCCCAGGATTGATCGGCCCAGATTCCGCCAAGAATCGTTCCGACGAAACTGAACAGCGTCGCAAAACAGGTGATTCCATAGACCATTCGCGCCAGTGCTTTTGCTGTTTCTGGAGCCAACGTTTTTGTGAAGAAACCGCGTATGACATAAATAATCGCGAGCAACCCGGCCAGGAACATGGCGGAATAACCTGCCGTGATGATGACGACGTGTGTCGCAAGCCAGATGTTCGTGTCGAGAACGGCTTGCAACATTTCCATGGTGTCGCCGCTCATCGACAAATGATGCGCGATGATTTGGGTGACGAATCCAACAAACGCCGCCGCAACGAGACCGATGCCGCCTTTAAAGATTTTCTCCAGAATCATTCCCAGAATAACCGCGCCCCAACCGACGAAAATGGCCGAGGAATAAAGATTCGTCACGGGCGGACGGCCTTCGAGATACATGCGGAAAATTAAGCCGACCGTATGAATGACAAAGGCGAGGCCGAGCAACGCAAATGCGGAACGACGGACCCATTCACTGAGGTTCAACCAGAACGCGCAACCGAGCAGCAATGCCGCGACATAAATGACCATCGCTTTGTAAAAGGGTTGAAGCTGATTAAAGAAAAACTCTTCGGTTCCTTTTTTCAACTCCGGCGCGAGTTGGCTGGATTGCAGCCAGATGCGGTAATTCGCCACGGCTTTATTGAATTCAGCGGGTTGTTTTTTCGCGTAAGCGGTCGTGATTTGAGCGAGGTGCGTGACTGCCGGATGAATTGAATCCGTCCGCATCGATTGCATCAAGCTATCGCCAACATTGATCCATTGATCACGAGCTTGATTCGGCATCGGCGGAACTGCCAATGGATAAGCAAACCGAGCGACTTCCTGATAACGCCGGAAAAAGGCCGCAATGACCTGCAAATCAGTTTGCTCGAACTCCTCACCCGCCTCGCTCGCCTGAAGCGCGCCCAATCCGGGTGCGATGGTTTCCTTATAGCGACTTAATTCGTGGACGAAATCCTTTGTATCCACCGGACCCAAACTGCTCTTGATGCGGTGATACAAAATCAAGCTGTCGTAGAAATGCATCAAATCTTTTTGGAAAGGTGTGCGCAAGCGGGCGACATCTTTTTTGCCATCTTCGGATTTCGCGACGTTGCGTGCCTGCTTCTCGATTTCCTCCAGATGATTCGTGACTTGATTGAAGGAATAATATTCCAACTGCGCCACTTCTGTGCCGAGCAACGCTTCCAGATCGGGATGTTGTGCGCGGAATACTTTGCGCGTGTCAGCCTTTTCCGAATTGCTCATAGCTTCAATCAGCCATTCGGTTGCGCTGATGGTGCCTTCGTCAGTACGCACGACAGATTTACCGCTCATGTTCAACAACGCATTGCGCGCCACAGAATCCATCGGCTGCACGCGTCCGTTGAGTAGAACCGGAAGACGTCCAAAGCCAGCGAGATTGAAATCATCCTTCGGCTTCGGCGCGCGAATGCCGACGAGAATCCAAAGGGCAAAAACGCCAACTAATATTTTAGGGAACCATTTTTTCACGAGTTCCTCTCCCCTGCTGCGAGCGCGGTTGAGGTTGTCTTTCTCGGATCGTCACGCCGAGGAGCAATTTGATTCTTCCTCTTTTGAGCAAAGCCAATGAGGTGCATTAAAAACTGAACCAGCAAACCCAAGCCCATTAAAATGCAGGATACGTAAGGCGTAATCGCTGCCGGATTCCGCACGACTTGCAGGATGGTAACTTTGTCGTTTGTCGGATCAAAGCTGGCCTGGAAATAAGTTTCACCGGCGTGACGTAGCGGTTCGTTCATTCTGATCAATACATCGCGTTCTTCCCCCCGAGTTGGATCGCTTAGATGGATTTTGCTGGAGAAATTGCTCGGTTTGGTTGTGCCGGGATAAACGTCATGGCGGAAATCCAGGAGCTTAATCGTGTAAGGTTTATAATAACGAGTCGGACGCAATAGAAGATTGTAAGTGCGTCCGTCAAATTCAAACTGATGAGCCTCGTTCTGCCAAAGGGAAGCGACCCATTCGCCAACTTTCCCGCTCTCAGTGGTCAACTCCAGCAACGCGGAAGGAACATTCTTTTCGTCCATGGTTGCAACCAGTGGGACTTCGGAAAACTGGTCGGTGGCACCCGCCGCCTGCATTTTTTTACCTTCCACCATTGGCCCAGCGGGACGCGAATTTTCAAAGTATTCTTTGACGCGAATCGTGAAAGGAAGTTTCGCATGACGAATTTCCTGCGTTTTTGCGATAAGCGATTCCGGAATTGCAACCACTTCATCGCGATCTGGATTCGACACGTCAATGATGGCTACTTCATGGAGCCGCGCATTTTCGCTGTAGTTTCGTGTCTGACCTTCTTCAAGCCGAAGATTGCTTTCGACCTGGAAAACTTCCGTGAAAAACTGTCCAAGCAGCAAGAAGATCAGACCGCCGTGAATGAGGAAGATGCCGATCTTCTTTTTCGAAATCTGAAATCGTTTCACGTGCGCCGCCAGCAAATTGACGAGAAGAAGACCGCCCAAGAGCCAGCCGCCGGGTAAAACGGGGATTTTCCAGCTCACGCCGTTTGGCTGCCAATAAACAAAAATGCTACGGAAATATTCTTCCTGGGCAACGTAAAGGCCAAGTTTCACTTGCGCCATCGTGCCTACAAACACCAGCACGAGAGCGCAGCTCAAGAGAACGACGGTCAATTGCAACGAACTAAAGAGTTTGAAAACGCGATTTGTCATTTAATAGCGGACGGTTTGGACAAATTTCACAAACGCATCCTTTTCGCGCGCCACTGTCGCTTCATCGCCCATCATTTTATAAAACCAGGTGAGTTCTCCGCGAGGAACGGTGGCTGCAATCATGCGGGCGGGCTTTCCGGTTTTGGCGTCGATGCCTTTCATATCTACTAGAGTCGCTTTTCCGCCGAGGACGTCAATCGAGGTTGTTAAACCAGCAAGTTGGGGCTGCGCGATCGGTTCAAGCGAAAGCTGCTGACGCCAGCGGTTGACGTTGGCGAGCGTCCCGCCCACATCTCCGGGAAATTTCGTGACTGAAATCTTCGTGTTGCCCGCTGAAAAACTTTTAAAAACCATCGCGGTGGGCGGTGTTTCCTGCCAACTAGCGGGAACGTCCCATTGCGGTTCGCCGGAGGATTCGGCTTCAGGAATCTTTTCGATATTTGGGCTGACTGGGGGTTCAATCGCAGCGACCTGCGGTTCGTCATCGTCCGAATGAAACGTGATCGATTTCAAAAGCTGAACAAAAGCCGGTTTTTGTTCTGAAACGACGTCTTTGTCGCCACGCATCTTAAAGAACCACTTGGCATCTCCTTTATCCAATATCGCGGCGGTGGTTTTAAATTGTGGTCCTGCCATTTCGTAGAGCTTCCCGTTACCGCGACCGATGACTACCGGTTCGCTTGAAATTGCGGTTTCTTCGATGGGTTCCAAACCGATTTCGCCTCTCCAACGGTTTACATTTTCCAGTTCCGTTCCTACGCGACCCGGAAAAGTGATGATCGTGACCTCAGCTCTTTTTTCGCCTTTTGTGATCCGGAAATTGCCGAGCCTCATGCTGGTTGGCGCAAGCTCTTCCCAGCCCGGAGGTGTGGTCCAATGGATGGGATGCAAATCTTCGTGAGACGACGCTGGCATCGCAGAACTGGCAGCCGCTTGAGACGCTTCTTTTGGAACGGAATAAACTTTAATCTCCTCTTTGCCACCACACCCAACGAACAACACTGGTGTGATGGCCAAAAAAAACTTCAACAAAGCGCGCTCAACATTCATGACTTTTTCACTTACCTCCGACGGACATACCGAGAAGGAATTCAATATTGCTACCGGTTTTCTTGAGCTTGTTGAGCATGAGTTCCATCGCTTCCACGGGCGGAACGCCAGTGAGTGCGCGTCGGAGTACGACGACCTTGTTGTATTCCTCTGGATGATAAAGCAGCTCTTCTTTACGCGTGCCGGACAGCTCGATGTTGATCGAAGGGAAAATACGGCGATCCACCAAATGGCGATCAAGATGAACTTCCATATTCCCCGTGCCTTTGAATTCTTCGAAAATAACTTCGTCCATGCGCGAACCGGTATCGACCAGCGCCGTCGCCATGATCGTGAGCGAACCGCCTTCTTCGATATTTCGCGCCGCGCCGAAAAACCGTTTCGGTTTATGGAGTGCGTTCGCATCGACACCGCCGGAAAGAATTTTTCCCGAGTGCGGTTGCACCGTGTTGTAGGCGCGAGCGAGACGAGTAATTGAATCGAGCAAAATCACGACGTCGCGTTTGTGCTCGATCATGCGCTTGGCCTTTTCAATCACCATTTCGGCAACCTGCACGTGACGCTCTGGCGGTTCATCGAACGTGGATGAAATCACCTCCGCGCCAATACAAGAACGTTCCATGTCTGTGACTTCTTCGGGCCGTTCATCGATCAGCAAAATGAACAAATACGACTCAGGATTATTTTTGAGAATCGCGTTGGCCAATTTCTGCATCAACACTGTTTTACCCGTGCGCGGAGGAGCGACGATCAAACCACGCGTGCCTTTGCCAATCGGGCAGACCAGATCGAGAACCCGTGTGGAAAGCTCCGTGGAATCTGTTTCCAGAATGAAACGTTTCTCCGGGAACAGCGGCGTCAAATTATCGAAATGCGTTTTATCTTTCGCTTTGTCCGGCTCTTCACCGTCAACCGCTTCAACTTTCAGCAGTGCGAAAAAGCGTTCTTTATCTTTCGGAGGACGGATTTGTCCCGCCACCAGATTTCCGGTCTGCAAATCGAAGCGGCGGATTTGCGAAGGCGAAACGTAAATGTCTTCGGGGCAAGGGAGGTAATTGAAACTGCGGGAACGCAAGAAACCAAATCCTTCCGGCAGAATTTCCAGGACGCCTTCTGAGAAAAGCACGCCCGCGCGCTCGGCATTTTTCTGGAGAATATGGAAAATGACTTCGTGCTTGCGCATCGTGCCGAAGTTTTCCACGGCCATTTCCCGCGCCATTTTGTTCAGCTCCGGCATCGGCATCGCCTGGAGTTTGGCGATGTTCATTGAGGGCGCGGCTCCACGGCGGTCGAGTGATGGCGACGGCGGTTCAGAGCGGGACTCAGTTTCCCGGCTGCGCGATTCTTTTTCTTTTTTGTCCAGTTCCGCCATTTCAGCGTCGGTCGGTGCTGGCAAGGACTTCGGTTTAGCTGGAGCGGAAATTTTCTCAGGAACTGGGGTTGGCGCTATAGCCTCAACGGGAGCCTCGTGTTGCGCGGATTTTGCGTGATCGACATCACGCCGATCGGCACGACGCACGGTTGGAGCCGTTGCTCCGGGAGGGTCGAGAGGCGCTGGCGGTTGCACGATCTCCGGCAACTCAGGTTGCGGGACAGCAGCGGCTTTGGGCGTTTTAGGTTTGGGCGTTCGTTTGGTGGCAACTCTAGGAGGCATAAATTAATGAGTAATAATGGATAAATTCTGATGCAGCGGGAACACGCGTTCGAGGCAGGCAATCAACTGCACTTGTTAAGATGTCCGAAATTTGATTCTGTTCAAAAAAATTGAGCAAAACCAAAGAACGGAAAAACTTCTGCTCAATACGGCAAGGGGAATCTTGCGGTCAATTCGTGGACACGCTGCCTGACGGCATGGGCGGCGTCAAGATTCTTGATGTCGAGAAGCACCTCGCAAATCATGTCAGCGATCGCCGCCATCTCCTGCTCCTTCATTCCACGGGACGTGACGGCCGGGGTGCCGAGACGAATGCCGCTCGCCTGGAAAGGTGAACGTGTTTCAAACGGGATGGTGTTTTTGTTCACCGTAATTCCCGCTTCGTCGAGAGCGATCTGGCAATCTTTGCCGGTGATGTTGCGCGCGCCGACATCCACGAGCATCAAATGGTTTTCAGTTCCACCGCTGATGAGACGGAAGTTATTGCGCTGCATTCCTTCGGCCAGAGCTTTGGCGTTTTTAACGATCTGTTGCTGATAGCTTTTGAAACCAGGCTGCAACGCTTCAAGGAAACAAACTGCTTTCGCCGCGATCACATGCATCAGAGGACCGCCTTGAATTCCCGGAAACACCTGTGAATCAATTTCCTTCGCATATTTTTCCCCACACAAAATCAAACCGCCGCGCGGGCCGCGCAACGTTTTGTGCGTCGTCGTCGTCACGAAATCCGCATGGCCCACGGGACTCGGATGAATTCCTGCCGCCACCAAGCCGGCAATGTGTGCAATGTCCGCTAATAAATACGCGCCGACTTCACGTGCGATTTCTCCCATGCGTTTGAAATCAATGATGCGTGGATACGCGCTGGCACCGACGGTGATCATCTTTGGCTTATGTTCGCGCGCCATGGCGGCGAGTTGATCGTAATCAATCCGTTCATCTTCTTTGCGCACGCCGTAATGAACGATTTCAAAAAACTTGCCAGAAAAATTTGCTTTGTTGCCGTGCGTCAAATGTCCGCCGTGACTCAAATCCATGGTCAACATTTTGTCGCCCGGTTTCAGGAACGCGAAATAAACGGCCATGTTCGCACCACTGCCAGAATGCGGTTGGACGTTCGCATGTTCTGCGCCGAAGAGTTCTTTCGCGCGATCAATGGCGAGTTGCTCGACAACATCGACATTTTCACAGCCGCCATACCAACGTTTCTTCGGATAACCTTCCGCGTATTTATTGGTCAGCACTGAACCTTGCGCTTCCATCACGGCCGGGCTGGTGAAATTTTCGCTGGCGATCAGCTCAATATTTTCCTGCTGGCGCTGCTTCTCCAGAAAAATGCAGTTGGCGATTTCGGGATCGACGGCGCTGAGCTTCAAGTTCGTTGGGGTCTTGGAATTTTCCATTTTATTTACGCGGCGTTCATGACGGCCGCCTTCAAATTCGGCAGCCAAAAACGCATCAATTATTAATTTTGCCTGTTCAGGCGGTGTCATTTTTTCACCAATGCAAAGCACATTGGCGTTGTTATGGCGACGCGCCATCGTCGCCATTTCTTCACTGAAAACCAATGCGGCCCGGACGCCCGGAATTTTGTTGGCCGCGATGCTCATGCCGACTCCAGTTGTGCAAATCAAGACGCCGAGATCGTTTTTTCCTTCAGCAACATTCCTCGCGACCGCTTGTGCAAAATCTGGATAATCCGTCGAGGCAGAGGAATTCGCGCCCACATCGGTCACTGCGTACCCTTGACCCTGCAAATGATTCTTTAACGTTTCCTTCAGTGCAAATCCGCCGTGGTCCGAGCCGATCGCGACCATCGTCTTTTCTGAAGTTCGCTCAGTTGCGTTTCCACCGGTCTGCTCGATGAACTGAAACAGCGACGCAATTCCTTGTTCAATTTGATCACGGCAATCGCAATACGTTTCGAAAGATCCCCCAATCGGATCGCTGATGTCTTTCTCAAAAATATCGAGCGTTTCGTCGAATTCTCGCAGGAGAAACGTTTTTTCCGCCGCTTGCGGATACAGCAAATTGATCGAATCAACATGGCTGTGCGTCATGCCGAAAATATAATCCGCTTCCTGCACCAGGTTGCCCGTGAGCATGCGACTGCGCTGGCGTGAAATATCAATTCCCAGATCTTTCAGGGCGCGGACCGCGTGCGCGCTGGGCGGTTGACCATCGATGGCCCCGACCCCGGCCGACGTTACCTTTAAATCGCTTCGGCCTTTGATGGCATGACGAAAAAGGCCTTCAGCCATGGGGCTGCGGCAGATATTCCCGGTGCAAACGAAAAGGATGGTCTTCATTCCCGCGTAATGAATTTAAAAGTGGGGTGCGTCGCTGAGATCGTCAACGGCGAAAATTAATTGCGACGGTTTTGTTGCACGACGGACAGGCCTTTCAGCAAATCCAGCGCGCGAACCAGCGCGGGATCAGTGATGACCGGTTTGTCTGGCGCAACCTCTTTTGCGGAAGCCTCTAAAAATTCCCCAACGGATATTCCTTCGCGTTGCATGCGAACCAGTTCAGCTTCGTTCAAACGACGACGTGGGCGGTTGGTTTCCGAGTTGCGCGCAAGATTGTTGGTCTCGGAGCCGCTCATCAAAACAACTTTGGGCAACTCACGATAAGGATCTTCGTAAAACTTCTTTTCATCCTCCGCGTTCAAGACGATTTCAATATCGGGCTTCAAACCTTCGGTCGGAATTTCATGGCCGTTTCCAAGTTTCACGGGTGCGGACGCGATCTTGATTTTTTGTCCATTCGAGAGCGGAAACTCTTTGAACACGCTCGCCTGGCCAGCGGTGTTCGTCCCGATGATCAGAGCGATATTTGCCTCGCGCAACATTCCCGCCAGCGCTTCCGCCGCGCCGGATGTCTCGTGATTTACCAGCACCGCGACTGGAACGGAAATGGCGTTGGTCTTGCCCGTCGCTTTCACTGACTGCTCGCCCCAATTCAGAAGCGGTTGTCCGCCGCTGAAGAATAAATCAGCCGTTTTCGCCGCTGCTGGGTAATCGGTTCCACGCGCAAAACGCAAATCCAGCACCAGCCCTTTGACCTTGTTGGTGGAAATTAATTTCTGATAACTCGATCTAAACTGGTCGTTGACCCCGCTTTCGATTTGGGCAAAGCGAAAATATCCGAAGGCGTTGTCGTAGGTGGAGACCTTGCTCAAGGTATTCGAGCCACCCGCCGCAGGCGAATCCTTGGTCACGAGCACCACGCGAGATGGCAATGCGTCGAGCAAACCACGCACTGCCGCGCGATTCAGTTCCGATTCACTTAAGCCACTGCTATTCGTACGCAACAACTGATAAACCTCGTCAAAACTCGGCAAGGTTTCTGTTTGAGCCAACACGGCGCTGGTAGTCGCCCAAAAACTTAAAAGCCCTGCTAAAAACAAATTGATCCCTGCTCGTTTCATGGAGGAAACCTGCGCGACAAGAAACCGAAAGTAAAGCGACGAGGAATTCGTCGTAGCCGCGCTCGCCAGAGGGTGGCGTTGATAATCCGGAACGCCACCCTCTGGCGAGCGCGGCTACGAAATTCCTTGTCGGATTCCGCCAACCTGCGGCGATACACTTCTGAAATGAACGATTCCGACCTGCAACTATTGCAAAGCTACACGCGAAACAATTCGCAGGATTCATTCACCACGTTGGTTAATCGCCATTTGAATCTGGTTTTCTCAGCAGCCTTGCGCCAGGTCCATTCACCGCAATTAGCCGAGGAAATTTCTCAATCTGTTTTCGCCGATCTCGCCCGCAGCGCGAACAAACTCAAGCCCGACACCATTCTCACCGCGTGGCTTTATGAAGTGACGCGCCGCACCGCGATTGATGTCGTGCGCCGCGAATCCCGCCGCCAACTCCGCGAAAAAGTCGCCCACGAACTCACCGCCATGAATGCCACCGCCGACGATTGGACTGACATCGAACCGTTCCTCGACGAAGCCATGCACGCGCTCGACGCCACCGACCGCGCCGCCGTCCTGCTCCGCTATTTCGAGAACAAAACACTGCGCGAAGTCGGCGAAACACTCGGCACATCCGACGATGCCGCGCAAAAACGCGTGAGCCGAGCGGTGGAACGATTGCGGGAATTCTTCACCAAACGCGGCGTGACCACCGGTGCGAGCGGGTTGGTTGTGGTGATTTCCGCCAATGCCGTTCAAGCCGCGCCGATTGGTTTGGCCGCAACCATTTCAACCGCCGCAATCCTGGGCGGAGCAACTCTTGCCGCGACCACAACTGCAACTCTCACCAAAACCCTCGTTATGACCACACTGCAAAAAACATTGATTACCGCTACGCTCGTCGCCGCCGTCGGCACTGGAATTTACGAAGCCCGCCAAGCCTCGCAATTGCGCGAACAGAACCAGACGCTCCAGCAACAGCAGTTGTCCTTGAGCGAGCAAATCCAGCGGTTGCAACAGGAACGTGATGATGCGACGAACCGGCTGGCTTCGCTGGCGGAAGAGATCGGGAAGACCAAAAGCAATAATTCAGAATTATTGAAACTGCGCGGAGAGATCGGTGCTCTTCGCAGACAAACTCAAATGCTGGCAAAAACAAACGTCACCCAAACAAACGCGG
Organism: Verrucomicrobiota bacterium; assembly: GCA_038316905.1. Taxonomy (GTDB): domain Bacteria; phylum Verrucomicrobiota; class Verrucomicrobiia; order Limisphaerales; family CANJXF01; genus CANJXF01. The sequence goes on from JBBQAX010000003.1 coordinate 36,450, forward strand.
AACCAATTCCATCTCTCAGCAAAGGTTTCGGCGCTTTAGGGGAATATCTTCATTCCGAGAATATTTCTGATGTTGGTAACAGTACGGCCGAAGCTTTATTGCAGACATTTGTGTGGGCGATTCGTGAAAGCAGAGTAGATAGGCTTGAGCAAATCGGTGGACCGTTCGGTGGCCAGAGTGAACCCGGAGACGTGGTTGGTGAAATCTCAAAATCTCAAGCTGGAATGTTCAAGATGATACAGAGCGCATTTACCAACGCCGCTGGCTTTCGCTTAAGCTCAAAGCCAGGCAACGACGGTCAAAGTTATGAAGTGCGGCTTGAGGCCGAACCGCTTGACGGAAACCAAAGCAACGACTTCGTGAAAAATTTCCACATGTCATTCGTGGTTGAGCAAAAAGACAACGGATGGAGTTTCGGCGATCCAAACGGGTTCAATTCTAAATGATGGGATCGAGACAGTTAGGGGGAATATTAATCCTTTTAAAAACGCCAGAGAACTGGCGCACTCCAAGACGCTTCTCGAAGTTTGGGGGTCACCGGAAAGGGCGGCAGCGTCTTGGAGTGCGGTGGTCCTCTGCCGCTTTTTCGTCGCCTATATTGTGATATTGCAAGCTGGCACTTTGTTGCCATTAAAATTGCCATTGGCCATACCATAAACCATAATGATGCCATGAAGTTCACGATTCCAATGGATCAATCCGGGCGATTGGTTCTTCCCAAAAAGATCCGGCAATCGCTCAATGCCCCGTCCACCGCCCTGTTCAATGCCGAAGTGCTCGGCAACCGGCTGGAACTGACTTTGGCCGAACCGAATTCGACCCGACTTCGACGCAAAGGAAAACTTTTGGTCGTCTCCAAACAAGGTGTGGCGGCGGACGCGGTCAAAGCCGTGCAGGAAACGCGCAATGACCGGTTATGATTGAATTCTTTGATACGACCGTTCTGGTCGCAGCGATGGTGGAAGACGAGAATCACCATGAGTCTTGCCGAAAACTTTTGGAGTCAGCCAAGGACGGATATGCCAGCACTCATTCTTTGGCGGAATGTTACGCCACGCTTACGGGCGGACGTCTGGGAATTCAATTGTCGCCAAAAGACGCCGCCGACCTGATCCGCCATAATGTTCACGATCAGCTTTCCATGGTTAGCCTATCACCTTCCGAATACCTGAAGCTGTTGGAAGTGGCAGGGCCAGTTGGCGCGAGAGGCGGAGCGGTTTACGATCTTTTGTTGCTTAATTGCGCGCGGAAAGTGAAAGCCGAAAAAATCTACACGTTGAATCGAAGACATTTCATCGCGCTCGCGCCAGAGTTGTCGGAATCGATTTTGTCGCCGTGAAAATCAGCGCAACGCCTTCGCCGCGATGTCGCGGCGGAATTGTGCGCCGTCGAATTGGATTTTTTCTACTGCTGAATAAGCCGCGGTTTGCGCAGTTGCTAAATTTCCCGCCCAAGCTGTCACGCCCAAGACGCGTCCGCCGTTTGTCACGATTTGATTTTCTTTAAACGTTGTTCCGGCGTGGAAAACTTTGGTGTTGGGCAGCGCGTTGGCAGCATCCAAACCAGAAATCGGTTTTCCCTTCCCATAATTTCCCGGATAACCGCCGCTGGCCATCACCACGCAAACCGACGCGCCCGGTTTCCATTTCAAATCGATTTTCCCCAGCTTGCCATCCACGCTCGCTTCGAACAGTTCAACCAGATCATTTTCCAGTCGCGTCAGATAAACCTGCGCTTCCGGGTCGCCGAAGCGTGCGTTGAACTCGATAACTTTCGGGCCGTCTTTGGTGAGCATCACCCCGGGATAAAGAATGCCGCGAAAATCAATTCCTTCTTCGGCGCAACCTTTCAGCCACGGATTCAAAATCGTTTCTCCGACACGTTTTAATTCTTCGTCGCTCAGGAACGGCGTGGGCGAATAGGTTCCCATCCCGCCTGTATTCAAACCCTGGTCGCCGTCGAAAATGCGTTTGTGATCTTGAGAAGTTGGAAAAAGTTTTGCGGTTTTCCCATCGCAAAGCGCGTGCAAGGAAATTTCCGCTCCCTCCAAAAATTCCTGAATGACGATGGTCGAACCCGCTTTGCCAAATGCTTTGCTGACAAGAATTTCGTCAATGGCGCGATCAGATTCCGCAATGTCGCTGCAAACAATCACACCTTTTCCGAGCGCCAAACCATCCGCCTTGACCGCGCAACGTCCACCGAGCGAAGCCGCGAAATCTTTTGCATGTTTCGCATTTACATACGTCCCGGCGCGCGCAGTCGGAATCCCATGCGTCTCCATGAACTTTTGCGAAAAAACTTTGGAAGACTCAAATTGCGCCGCCTTTTTATTCGGCCCCCAAATGCGCAAATCATTTTCCTGAAACAGATCCACCACACCGAGCGCGAGCGGATTGTCTGGCCCGACCACGGTGAGATCTATTTTGTTGATCAACGCGCAAGCCAGCAACCCTTCCAGATCATCTGCAGCAAATTCAACGCACAAAACTTTCTTACCATTTTGCAATCGTTCCAATGCGATGCCGGCGTTTCCCGGAGCGCACCACAATTCCGTGACGTGCGGCGATTCCGCCAGTTTCCAAACCAGCGCGTGTTCGCGTCCGCCTGAGCCGATGACTAAAATTTTCATTCAATAAACTTCGTCGTGCGTGCCGACGCCTTCGAGCAAAATGGCGTCCTGTTTTTTATCTTTTACGAACTGGAAAACAATCCGAAGGTCGTAGCCCGCACTGCACGCCCAGGAAGTGGCGAGCTTGCCTTTCAGCTTGTGAGTTTTGAGTTGCGAATGAAACGCGTCCTCGGAAAGGAGTTCCAGCGTCAGTTTGCAACTCCGGTGCGATTTGAGGATGCTTGCGAGTGAAGCGGCGGGCGGAACGAACAAATGCGGTGGAAGGCAGGAGTAGTCGTTTCAAGAAAGAACCTTGCGCATGATTTCCGCAGGAGAAGCAGGACGACATTTGCCCGACTTGAATTCCTTTCGCGCTTCTTTTACCGATTTAACCAAAAGATCGCGCCGATTTTCAGCCAACCGTTTGCGCACGGTATCCATCAACGATTCCTGCTGTTCTTCAGGCAGGGCTTCAATGGAATCGAGAACTTGGCCGTAAGTTTTCATACGTTGAAAGTAACTTGGCAATTATCCGCAAACAAGTCTCCGCTCAGATCAGGAGTTCGTGCGCAAGCCTTCCAATTTCGCGAGCTTGTTGGCTTTTGGATCAAAGCTCCAAAAGGTGTCGCATTCCAACACGAGCGCGGACGCAACGTGGAGTAGATCGTAAGTGCGAAAACCGTGACGCGCGGTGTGACGAAGGGAAAGTTCTTCAAACTGGTCCTCCAGTTTATCAGCGGGCAGCAATGTGTTTTGGAGAAAAACACCGGCGGATGCATCAGAGCTGAAACTTGCCATGGCCATTGCAGCGCGTTCAGGGGTTACATGCAATTGACCCGGCGCTCTGGCGGCGAAAACGTGCAGTTGAAATGCGTTGATGGTTTCGATTCGATGCAACCAGGTAATAGGGATTCCTTTCGATCGACTTTTCAGCGCGGTCTTGATCAACGCATCTGCCAAATGGCTCTCGGAGAGTTCGAGGTAGAGGCGAGTGAAAAGATTGGTGTCGGCGTAGGGTATCATTCGCCGGCAATTAGTTTGTCCACCAATCGAACCTGCGCTACCGGGATGGTTTTAGGGAAAATTGCTTTGCGCCGTGCCGCAAAATCTGGAATGGCCGTTACGCGTTTTTCGCTGTTCTCCGGTCGAACCGTGTATGCGCGGCCATCGCGACGCTTGATTCGCACCAAACCTTCGCGATCGCAGGCATCCAGCACGGTGGCCGGTTCACGATCCAGTTGTCGCACGGTGAAAGTCTTCATGTCGGACAAGATGTCGGCGTTCGATTTTATTGTCAAGAATGCGCAAGCTTGTGAGAGGGGCAGCGAGGTTTAACCGTTAAGACATTCTCGAAACAATTTGCTTTCCGTCCAAAACGCGTTCGCTAATTTAATTCGCAAGAACATTAAATCATGAAATTTCTCTCTCTCCTGATTTCGATCGCGGCATTTTCCATTTCCCAGAGTTTCGCCGCTGATTTGCGCATCGGCATGATTGGTTTGGATACGTCGCACGTGACGGAATTCACGCGGCGCTTCAATGACCCGAATGATAAGAACCATGTTCCCGGGGGAAAAGTGGTTGCGGCGTTCAAAGGCGGAAGTAAAGACATCGAAGGAAGTTGGTCGCGCGTCGAGGGTTACACAAAAACGTTGCAGGAAAAATACGACGTCAAAATTGTCGAGACGATCGAGGAGCTTTGCGAGTTGGTGGATGTCGTGATGTTGGAAAGTGTGGATGGTCGCCCCCATTTGCAGCAGGCGATTCCAGTGATCAAAGCGAAGAAAACGTTGTTCATCGACAAGCCGTTGGCAGGTTCGCTCGCGGATGCAATTCAGATTTTTCGGCTCGCCAAAGAAAACAATGTGCCGTGTTTCAGCGCATCGTCGTTGCGTTATTATCCGACGATTGACGAATTGAAGAACGGAGGATTTGGCGAATTGAGAAGCGCGATTTCCACCGGCCCGGCGCATCTCGAACCGCATCATCCCGATTTATTTTGGTACGGAATTCATCCCACCGAAGCGCTGTTCACGATGATGGGCCAAGGTTGCGAAACGGTCGTGCGCACGACGACCAAAGATACTGACGTCGTCACGGGAACCTGGGCCGGCGGAAAAATCGGAACGCTGATCGGTCTGCGCAACGGCGCGGCGCCATATCGCCTGACGGTTTTTGGAACCAAAGCAGTTTTGGATAAACAATTGGTGGGCGATTACACGCCATTTTTGCGCGAAGTAATGAAATTTTTCCAAACGGGAGTCGCGCCCGTTTCGCCGGAGGAAACGCTGGAGATTTTTGCGTTCATGGAAGCGGCGGATGAAAGCAAACGGCAAGGCGGTTGCCCCGTGAAAATCAGCGACGTGATGAAGAAAGCGGAAGAGGCGATCAAATGAAACCCCAAGGGGAAAACGGAAGAAAAAAAGCTGGGACGAGGATGACTTGGAGCGACAACGCAAAGGCGATGAATGGAAAGTGCAATTGGCGGCGCGCTTGCGAACGGAAACGACCGTGTCGCTCAAATGGATTGCCGAACGGCTCAGGATGGGCAGTTGGAAACATTTGTATGGCCGTCTTTATGAACATCGCGCCAAATCAAAAACCGAAAAATATGCCAATAGTAGGGACTGACCCGAATGGCGCTTAGTTAAGGGCATGTTTCGATCTTTCTCGAATGAATTGAGTCGTGCGTTGGGGCTTTTGATTCGTTTATCCGCATACCGTTGTGCCGGTTCATTGATGTTTTTTGGGAAACCACTAACGCGACTTGGGCTATGATTGAGAAAAAAGCCAAAAACCTCAACAAATCGCGGTG
>JBBQAX010000004.1:0-39329 GCA_038316905.1 Verrucomicrobiota bacterium
TGATCAAACCACAACTGCCGTCAATCAGACCGAATATGCCACGTATCTCATCAACCCAACTGGCGGAGGACTCGGGGCTAATTTAAACGCGATCACGCCAATCCCCGCCTCCGGCGAAGTGGCGACTTTAAGCCAAGATGGATTCCTCATTGGAATTGACGCAAACGGTGTGCAGCGTTTTATCAATGCGTTTAATCTTTGGCCTTTGGGTGGGGCCGCCGCAGGGGTGGCCATCGCAACCGACCCGATCGGCGGAAAAATCTGGGCCGCAGATGATTTGCTCGACGAAGTTTGGTCAATTGACGCAGCCAGCGGCGCGGACCAACGCGAGATCGGATTCCCGTTAATAGACCCACTTCGTCCAGATCGCCAGATCGATTTCCATGACCCTGGAATGTCCTTTGCACCCAATGGCGCTTTCCTGGTGTTGTCGGATTCTAATCCAAGTGGAAGTCGCTTGATTATCTTCCACAACGAAGTTCCGGCCCCTCCAAGTTTCGCAATCACAAACGCGGTGCGAGTGGGTCAAAACTTCCAGATTAACTGGCAAGCGGCCGGTTCTTCGACCTACACCGTTCAACGTGGAATCACCGTTACAAACTTGCAGAATATTGCGATCGGTTTAACCGCGACACAATATCTTGATACCAACGCGCCTGCTGGAACCGCTTTTTATCGCGTGATCGCCACACCTTGAGGAGCTTTGGCAAAATCGCATTTAGAACTATGACATGAACCAGACGGAAATCCCGTCTCGGAAAGGTGAGGAAATATGACAAATCGAAATCGCAATGATGGTTTCACGTTGATTGAGCTATTGGTCGTCATTGCGATCATCGCCATTCTCGCAGGGCTTCTTCTGCCAGCGCTTGCCAAGGCGAAAGTTAAAGCGCAAGGCATCCAATGCATGAACAACCATCGTCAACTTGTCCTGGCGTGGAAAATGTACGTTGATGATAACCGGGATGTTTTACCTTTCGTCAAACATGGGCCGGAGGCGTGGATCGACGGTTGGTTGGATTATACGGCTGCACGAGATAATTGGGACGTGGATTTCAATATCAAAAGCAGTGTTCTGTGGCCTTACTGCGGTAAGAGCGCGAAAATATTCAAATGCCCTGGTGACCAAAGCGCTATCAATAATCGGGGTCAAGTGCTTCCTAGAGTTCGCAGCATGTCTATGAATAACTGGGTGGGCGGACGGGGAGAAATTCGTCCGATGAACTTTTCGGGAACAACTTTTGGTCAGGCCTCTGGAGAATGTCGGATTTTTCAGAAGTTTACGACGATGAAGAATCCAGGCCCGGCTAAAACCTTCGTCTTCTTGGACGAGCGCGAAGACAGCATCAATGACGGAATGTTTGTGACCGCGATGGAAGGCGCACCTGCGAGAGATGGAGCGCTACCGACTCCTGGAGCCTACGGAATTGTTGATTATCCTGCCTCGTATCATGGCGGGGCGGGCGGATTTTCTTTCGCCGATGGCCATTCCGAGTTGAAAAAGTGGCAGGATGCGCGGACGAAGCCAACCATACAGAAAGGCGCAAATATTGATTTTGCTTTCAAATCAACGCCCAACAATCCCGACGTGGCTTGGCTTCAGGAAAGAGCGACGCGCCGGATTCCATAATAAGAGGCTGCGCCTCCATAATATTTCGGGAGATTTCAGAATAACTTCGTGCAAGAGAATCCACACTGGGAGTTTTGTGGTTAAGAACATCGCCGAAACTTTGCCTTCGGCGGTGCGTGTGAGTTCCAATCTTCAGTATTTATTTCCTACATCACTTCAGCGAAATCTGTATTCTTTCGCGGCATGAATATTCCTGAGCATCGCAAGTCCATCGACAAACTTGACGCACAAATCGTCAAACTGCTCAACGAACGCACACAACACGTTCTCCGAATTGGCGAAATCAAACTCAAGGCCGGCGAGGAAATTTACGCTCCGCACCGCGAACAAGCGGTGTTCAATCGCCTCGCTAAAATCAACGAAGGGCCGATCACCAACGAGTCGTTGCGCGCCATTTATCGCGAAGTCATGTCGAGCGCGCTCTCACTGGAGAAATCGATGACCATCGCCTATCTCGGGCCGGAAGCGACGTTCACGCATCAAGCCGCCATCCAAAAGTTTGGGGCGAGTCTTAACTATGAGGCGCAGAAAACAATCGGGGATGTTTTCTCCGAAGTGAGCAAAGGCCGCGCGGATTATGGCGTGGTGCCGGTCGAGAATTCGACGGAAGGCGTCGTCACGCACACACTCGATATGTTTGTGGAAAGCGATTTGAAAATCGTTGCCCAAATCATTTTGCGCATCGAACAATGTCTCTTGAGCCGTTTCAAACGCGACCAGATCAAGAAATTTTACGTTCATCCTCAAACGCTGGCGCAATGCCGCGTTTGGTTGCAGAAAAATTTCCCCAACGCGGAGATCATTGAAACTTCTTCGAACGCGCGTTCCGCTGAATTCGCCGCACAGGAGAAAAACTCCGCCGCCCTCGCTGGTGTTCTCGCCGCAGAGAAATATCGCATTCCCATCCTTGATCACGGTGTGCAGGATAATTCCGCAAATGCCACGCGTTTTCTCGTTCTCGGTCGGCAATGCAGTCCTGCCACGGGCAAAGATCGCACCAGTTTGATGATCAGCATTTCCCATGAAGTCGGCGCGCTCCATTCCGCGCTCAGCGCCTTTCGTCGTTACAAATTGAACATGACGAAAATCGAATCCCGCCCCAGCAAACGCAAGGCGTGGGAGTATTTTTTCTTCGTTGATTGCGATGGCCACGCCAACGACCGCAAAGTGGCCAGCGCGATTGCTCATCTGGAAAAGGAATGCAACTTCGTCAAAGTGCTCGGCTCGTATCCGAACACGGATTAACGTAGCCGCGCTCGTCAGAACGTGGCGTGGGTTGAAGAAATAAGCGGACGCCACGCTCGGGCGAGCGCGGCTACGCAGTCTGGCAACACGTAAATGAATCGCCGAACACTCATCAAATCAGCGGTCGCACTCGGAGCAATTTCCCAATTGCCGAAGTCCGCGCATGCAGGCGAACCTGTTCTCTACAAAATCTCCAATGGCCGCATCAATCAATCGGTGGCCCCGTGGTGTTTCAAGCCGATGTCCGTCGAGGAAGTCGCTGGACACGCCGCGAAGATGGGAATCAAATCCGTGGAGCTGATTACGCCGGAACATTTCTTGACGATTCAGAAGCACGGTTTGATTTGCGGGATGGTTTCCAGCCATGGCTTTGCCAAAGGTTTCGCGCACAAGGAAGAACACGCCGGATGTTTGAAGATTCTGCGTGAACGAATTGACGCCACTGCTGCGGCTGGTTTTCCGAACGTGATTACATTTTCCGGTTTTCGCCGAGGATTGTCCGATGAAGCCGCGATGCGCAACATGGTCGAAGGCTTGAAGCAGATCGCCGGTCACGCGGAGCAAAAGAAGGTCACGCTCTGTTTGGAAATGTTGAACTCTAAGGTAAACATCGAGATGAAAGGTCATCCCGATTATTTCTGCGACGACATCGAGCGCAGTGTCCAGATTTGCCGACTGGTCGGTTCCGAACGTTTGAAGGTTTTGTTCGATATTTATCACGTGCAGATCATGCATGGCGACGTGATTGCGCGAATCAAACAGCATCATCCTTTCATCGGCCATTACCACACGGCGGGAAATCCGGGCCGGAACGAAATCGATGAAACGCAGGAACTCAATTATCCGGCGATCATGAAAGCGATCGTGGAAACCGGTTACAAAGGGTTTGTCGGGCAGGAATTTATTCCATTGCGCGACAGAATGACTTCACTCAATCAAGCGGTAAAAATCTGTGACGTATGAAAACAAAACAAACATCCAACATTGAACATCCAACATTGAACATCGAATTGGGGAACACGCGTCGCCGTAGAACATTTGGGCGTTCGATATTCCATGTTGGATGTTCGATGTTCCTTCTCCTTTCCACCATTGCCGCGCAAGCCGCCGAACCATTGCGCGCTCTTCTCATCACCGGCGGTTGTTGTCACGATTACGAAAAGCAAAAGAAAATTCTCACGGAAGGCATCAGCGCCCGCGCCAATGTGACCTGGACGATCCTCCACGAAGGCGGCGATGCCCAGGATCATGCGTTCAGCGTTTACAGCAAAACCAACTGGACGAAGGGGTATGACGTTATTGTGCATAACGAATGTTCGGGAAAGATCACCAATGTGACGTTCGTTGAAGCGATTGCCCGCGCTCATTCCAACGGTGTTCCCGCAGTCGTGATCCATTGCTCAATGCACAGCTATCGTGACGCAGCGACTGATGAGTGGCGAAAATTCGTCGGAGTGAGTTCGTATCGTCATCAGCAGCACGTCGCGGTCGAAATCAAAAATCTCAAACCAGAGCATCCCGTGATGAAAGGTTTTCCTGAAACGTGGAAAACACCGAACGGCGAACTCTACGAAATCGAAAAACTTTGGCCAAACTGCGTTCCGCTCGGTGAAGCGTATGGCGTTCGCACGGAAAAGAATCACCCCTGCATCTGGGTCAACACCTACGGAAAAGCCCGCGTTTTCGGAACAACCCTCGGCCATTTCAACGAAGAAATGGAAAGCGACGTTTATCTCGATCTAGTGACGCGCGGCCTGCTTTGGTCCTGCGACAAACTTGGTAAAGACGGCAAACCCAAACGTGGTTTCAAGAAGCCGTAATTTTCCGGAGCGCGGGCATCCTGTCCGCGCGTTAGAGTTGCAACTTGCGGGCAGGATGCCCGCGCTCCGACACATGAATCCACTGACCAAATTGTTCCTGTCATTCATATTTTCCGCAGGGCTTCTAACTTCCGCAGCCGCTGCTGATCTTCTCAGTAGCCAAATCCAAATTCCTCCTGCGCGATTGCCCAAAGACGCTCCCGCATTGTTACCGCTGTTGAAAACTGCGGATGACAAAATCATCACGACAAAAAAGGAATGGCTGGAACAGCGCGAGGTTTTGCAACGCGACTGGCTAAAGTTCATCGGCGAATTTCCGAAAACGCGCGTCCCGCTTAAAGCTGAATTTCTGGAGCAGGAAGAGTTGCCCGGCTTCACCCGGCAATACGTGAAATATCAAATTGAGAAAGAAATTTTCACGGATGGCTATTTGCTCACGCCGAAAAATGTTTCAGGAAAACTCCCTGCGATTGTTGTGTTTCATCCCACCACACCGTTTCAGGCGCGCGGCGTGGCTGGTTTGGAACCGGAATACATCGAGGAAAAACGTCAAGCCGTTCATCTCGTGCAACGCGGCTACGTTGTCTGGTGCCCGCGCAATTTCATTTTCGACGAGGGCACCGGTCAGAAACCGAACGCCAACATGTGGACGGCCAACGCCCAGCGCGTCCATAAACTTCATCCGAACTGGACCGCGATGGCGCGCATGACTTTCGACGCTATTCGCGCAGCGGACTTCGTTGAGTCATTGCCGAATGTGGATAAGAAACGCATCGGCTGCATCGGGCATTCGCTCGGTGCTAAAATTGCGCTTTATGCCCCCGCATTCGACGAACGTTACAAAGCTTCCGTCTCGAGCGAAGGCGGGATCGGCTTAAAATTCAGCAACTGGGACGCGGCTTGGTATCTGGGTCCGAATATAAAAGATCCGAAATTCGATTTGGAAAATCATCAAGTGCTTTCGCTGGTTGCGCCGCGCGCGTTTCTGTTGCTGGCCGGAGATTCCGCCGACGACGATAAAAGCTGGTCCTTCATCCAGGCGGCGATGCCGGTTTACAAACTCTTTGGCTCTGAAGAAAACCTGGGCTGGTTCAATCATCACCAGGGCCATCGTTATTCGCCAGAAGCTCGCGAAGTTGCTGAGGCGTTTCTTGACGAACATCTGAAAAAGTAGAACTGCAAAATACGCCAAATACGCGAAAGCACACACTTTCTACTTTCGCGTATTTCGTTTATTTCGCGGTTGGATTTTCCTCGTCCAATCTTGTGAGACGAAACAAAAACTGTCTCAATCTGCGGATGCAATCGAATCTTCGATCTGGTTTTTTTTGGCTATGCATTTCGTTGCTGATTGTCATCTCCGCAAATGCCGATGCCGCGCAAACCAATAAAACATTTCACGCCGGAGCAGCCGCCATCGACATTTCTCCGTGGATGGGAATTTCAATCAATGGCGGTTTGAACGATCACAAAGGAACCAACCTTCACGATCCGCTTCACGCTCGTGCCATTGTCCTCGATGATGGAACGGAGCGCCTTGCCATTGTCGTGGCAGATAGCTGTATGATTTACCGCGAAATCTTCGACGCCGCGAAAAAACTGGTTCATGAAAAAACCGGCTTTGCGCCTGAAAATATTCTGATGTCCGCGACCCACGCGCATTCCGCCCCGGCATCGGCCAGCGTTTTTCAAAGTGATGCGGATAAAGATTACCAACGGTTTCTCACCCTGCGTTTGGCCGATGCGGTTTGCCAGGCGATCAATCATTTGGAACCCGCAAAGATTGGGTGGGCGGTGGGAACCGAACCGCGACACGTTTTCAATCGCCGTTGGAGAATGCAACCCGGCGTCGTCAATCCCGACGTGTTCGGCGGCACTAACGATCAAGTGCGGATGAACCCACCTTCCGGCAGTAAAGATCTCCTCGAACCCGTTGGCCCAATTGATCCAGAGGTTTCGATCATCGCAATCAAAGCACTCGATGGACGCCCCATCGCGCTGCTCGCAAATTATTCGTTGCACTATTGCGGCGGCGTTCCCGGCAACACGTATTCAGCGGATTATTTCGGCGCGTTTACCGATCGCATTCAGCAATTGCTCAACGCTGACCGGCAGCAACCACGATTTGTCGCCATCATGTCCAACGGCACCAGCGGCGATTGCAACAACATCAATTTTCGCGAGCCTTACAAATCTGAACCCGCTTACGCTCGAATCAATCGCGTCGCCAACGACGTGGCAGATGTCGCCCTCGCCACTTACAAAACCATCGAGTGGCACGATTGGATCGAGTTGAAATCCGCGCAGAAAGAAATCCGGCTGGGCGTGCGATTGCCAAAAGCGAGCGAAGTTAAACAAGCCAAAGAACAGCTGGCGAACGCACTGCAAAAGAACGGACCAAACTCTTTATCGGGCACCAATCTTTACGCGCGCGAGACGGTTTTGTTGAGCGAATATCCGTCGCAGGTTCCCGTTATTCTCCAGGCATTTCGCATCGGCGAATTAGGCATCGCAGCAATTCCATGCGAAGTTTTCGCGGAGATCGGTCTCGAGATAAAAGCAAAAAGCCCCTTCAAACCTTCTTTCACGATTGAGCTGGCAAATGGCTACAACGGCTATCTGCCAACGCCAGCGCAGCACAAGCTGGGTGGCTATGAAACCTGGCGCGCGCGCTCCAGCTATCTCGAAGTAGATGCTTCGCCGAAAATCTTCAATGAAGTCATGGCGTTGTTCAACAGCCTGAAATAATATTTCGTCATGTTTCGTTACTGCATCTTACTTTTTCTCGCGCTCAGTTTTGCCGCCGAGGCTGCACCTAAAAACACCAATCACCACGTTATCCTCATAACGATCGATGGTGCGGCCGCATTTTATTTCAACGACCCAAAAGCACCCATTCCGAATCTGCGGAAACTTGCGGTGGAAGGCGTCGTCGCAGAGGGAATGAAAGTTTCCAATCCTGCGGTCACCTGGCCAAATCACACCACGCTCGTCACTGGTGTTACTCCCGCGAAACATTCCGTGCTTTATAACGGTTTAATGGTGCCGGACAAACGGGGCGAACTTCAGCGTGACCAGGAAAAAGATAAAGATGTCCTGGTGACCGCACCGACCGTTTACGACCTTCTGCACCGCGAAGGATTCACGACCGCTGCAATCAACTGGCCTTGCACACAAAATCCAAAAACGTTGGACGATAATTTTCCTGACGCGCCTAATCCTCTTCGCGATGGTTCTCAAAAATTGGTTCAGGATTTGATTGCGGCGAAAATCCTCGAAAGTGCCAACGACGCTGCTTTTCGAAATCAAAGTCCAACCAAACGCGATGACATCTGGACTGATGCCGCGTGCTATCTGCTTCGGACGCGACCCCCGAATTTCATGTTGTTCCACCTCTTGTACACGGACGGCACACAACACAGAGTGGGTCCGCAATGTCCGGAAACTTACGAGGCGCTGGGTCTGGCGGATCAACAGATCGGAAAGCTATTGGACACACTGGATAAAAATGGTCTGCGCGAACGAACCTCCATTTTGATTGTCGCTGACCACGGTTTTGTCCGTGTTCACAAGCAGATCGTTGGGAATGTCCTTTTGCGCAAAGCGATGCTCTTGGAAACCACCGACAAGCAAGCGCGCGTGCAAGCAATCTCGGAGGGCGGATCGCTCATGGTTTATTTACATGCAAAAGCCACGAAAGATGCGGATCGCAAAAAGGTCATTGAGATTTTCAAAAATCACGAAGGCGTCGCAGAGATTATCGAGCCGAAAGATTTTGCGGAGTATGGTTACCCATCACCGGAAAAGAATTTTCAGATGGCTGACTTGGTTGTGGCAGCCAGGGATGGATATAGTTTTTCTGGTTTGATGATGGGTGATCAGACGATTGTTCCGGCGCGGGAAGGAGGAACGGGAAGTCACGGGTTCCTTTCTACAAACCCAAAGATGAACGCGATTTTTATCGCCTCGGGTCGCGGAATTTTGAAGGGCAAAACGATCGGTATCATCGATAACATTGACATCGCGCCCACCGCTGCTTATTTGCTCGGCCAAAATTTCCGCAGTGCGGATGGAAAAGTTTTAAAACAGATTTTAGAGACTCCATGATTACAGGATTGCCCTTGGTTATTCCGAAAATTGTCCCGGTTCTTGATCCGGGTTTCAGGCCAGCCGTTTTGGCGGCTCGCCAGTTTCGCGCCCAGGTGCGCGCGTCAAAAGATTTCATTCCAGCAACCCTCGCGCTCGAGCAAGCGGATGGTTCGGTGTTTCATTTCGCGATGGAACTATTTTCTGAAAACGATTCCCGCGCTGCCGCCAACTTCCTGCAAGTGGAACGCACGGTTAAATTTCTCCTCTGGGGCTGGGGCGGTTTCCGGGTTCATTTCGATGGACCAGCGCCTCTCGGTGAATTGCTTCAGAAACATTTTCAGCAGACGGCGACGGGAAAATTTGACGCGGACATCATGGGCGATCGCATTTACGAACGGCCTTTTGAAATCGTCATTACCAAAAGGATTCCTCCCGCACGAGCAGCCACAGCGCCACTGGGCCGGCACCTGGACGGTTGTCGCATCGGATTTGATTTAGGCGGCAGTGACCGGAAAACGGCGGCAGTGATCGATGGCAAAGTGGTCTTCAGCGAAGAAGTCGTTTGGGATCCATACCATCAGCCTGATCCCCAATATCACTTCGATGGAATCATGGATTCGTTGAAAAAAGCAGCGGCGCACTTGCCCAGAATTGACGCCATCGGCGGGAGCTCGGCGGGCGTTTACGTGAACAATCGAGTGAAAGTTGCCTCGTTATTTCGCGGTGTGGACAAGGATGTTTTCGATTCGCGGGTCAAAGACATGTTTCTGGAGATAAGAAAACTTTGGAACAATGTGCCGTTTGAAATTGTGAACGATGGCGAAGTCACGGCGCTCGCGGGCTCAATGTCGCTCGGAAAAAATGCTGTGCTCGGCATCGCGATGGGCACGAGTCAGGCAGGCGGTTACGTCACGCCGGAAGGCAACATCACAACGTGGTTGAATGAACTCGCCTTCATGCCGGTGGACTATAATCCGACCGCGGCCAAGGACGAATGGAGCGGTGATTACGGTTGCGGCGTGCAATATTTTTCGCAGCAAGCGGTTGGAAAATTAATTCCTGCTTCCGGTTTGGAAATTGATCCGACGCTTGGTTTGCCAGAAAAATTGAAAGCCGTGCAGAAGTTCATGGAAAAGAACGACGAACGCGCCGTCAAAATTTACCAAACTATTGGTACTTATCTTGGTTACGGCGTGGCGCATTACTCGAACTTCTACGAATTGGAAAACGTGTTGATTCTTGGACGCGTCACCACGGGTGCAGGAGGAGACGTGATTCTCGAAGGGGCCAAAAACGTTTTGCAAACTGAGTTTCCAGATCTGGCCGAGAAAATCGCTTTCCATGTGCCGGACGAACACGACAAACGTCACGGACAAGCCATCGCGGCTGCGAGCTTGCCCAAATTGTAACCTTTAGTTTGGCCTTGCTCACTCTCGCTCATAAAGAATTCGCTGAAAATAAAAGCGAATTGCAAAATGGGTTCTGGTAATGACAATAACTGCGGAAAACCGTCTTCACATCCACGTTGACTCGGTGTTTCATCCAGGCTGATAAAATGAATCCTTACTTAAAATTTGTTACTGAACTCGCCACGGTCACTGCTGAAGCCAAAACATTTCCATTGGGAAATCTCCCGGCGTGCCCTCGTCCTGCGATTGCAACCGGTGCGCCCAAAGCTTTATTTTTTGCGCCGCATCCTGACGACGAAACGATCATTGGCGGATTAATGCTGCGCCTTTTTCGAGAATCAAAGTGGAACCCGATCAATGTCGCCGTCACGCAAGGAAGTAACAAAGATCGTCAGGCTGAACGTCTTGTGGAATTGAAGGCGGCTTGCGATCACCTCGGCTTCGGCCTCGTCCAAACCGCGCCGAATGGTTTGGAAAAAGTGACATCTAAAACACGCATCTCAGACAAACCGCTTTGGGCAGACATGGTCAAAGTCATCGCCGACATTTTGGCAGAACATAAACCGAAAGTGATTTTCTTCCCGCACGACCAGGATTGGAACGGCACTCACATTGGCGTTCATCATCTGGTGATGGATGCATTGCGCAGTTTACCTCTGGATTTCAACTGCTTTTGTGTGGAGACGGAATTCTGGGGGCAAAACGACGCGCCTAACTTAATGGTTGAATACAGCGCGCAAGACGTGGCGGATTTGATGGCCGCAACGTCGTTCCACATTGGCGAAGTGAAACGCAATCCCTATCACGTTTTGATCCCCGCATGGATGATGGACAATGTTCGTCGCGGAGCGGAACTGGTCGGCGGCCAAGGTGGCGCTGCACCGCGATTCACGTTTGCGCAGTTGTATCGCCTGCGAAAATGGAGCGCCGGCAAGTTGGAAAGTTTCTACGAAGGCGGACGCAATCTTTCCAAGGATCAAAACGCGAACGAGATTTTATCCTGAGAGGCTTTACACCGGGAACGGTGAATTGGAAGGAATAGGGAGCACAGCCGCCCCGGCTGTTGTTCGGCGCGCCCTCGCGCCGAACCTGAGCGCGTCAGAGACACCAAAAGATGCGGGAAATTCAGACGCCAAAAGTGGGTTGCGAGGGCGCAACCCACTGCGCCCGAGGCGGGCGCGGTCCCCTTTACCTACATCGTTCCGTGAACGCAAAAATTTGGATTACTTTAGAGTCGCGAGAAATGCGATCAAGTCACGAATGTCGCGTTTGGAAAGAGCTTGTGCCAGGCCGTCAGGCATCCCTGAACTGCCGCGGTTGCGCGATTTGATTTCCCCCTTCGCAATCGTCACCACGCCGTCTTCAAGCGAGCTGATGACCAGCTCATTCGTGTCCTCGCTTTTGAAAACGCCAGCGTGGCTGGCACCGCTTTTCATTACCACGAGAACCGATTCAAAACCGGGCGCGATTTGCGCGTTCGGTTGCAGCAACGATTCCAGCAAATAATCACGCGGCTTTTGTGCGCCGATCATCGTCATATTCGGGCCGACCTCGCCACCTTCGCTGCCAATTTTATGACAACGCACGCACGACGCTTCCGGTCGTTCCATGAAAATCTTTTTCCCGGATTCCGCGTCACCCCCAAACAATGTTTGATGAAATTCTTTCAGCGATCCATTGCCTGTCGCTAAATGCTTTTGCAGTTTTTCATTCAACGAAGGACGTTTCGCTACGGCTTCAAATAATTCCAATTCCGTTTCGCGCGGCAATTTTCCGGCGAGGAAACTGTCGAGTTGTTCAGACAACAATGCATCGGCGGACGCGTCGGAAATTGTTGCCAGCGAAGTCAGAGCGCCTTGCTTTTCCGGAATCGAACCTTTCTCGAGGACCGCACGAATTTGAGCGACGGCGGTCTCCGGCGTGAGTTGTGCCGAAAGACGATTGCCTTCCTTGCGGATCAGTTCACTGGAATCGGCCTGGGCAATTTTAACCGCTTCCGCCAAACGACTGTGTTTGAATTGTTCCAAAACCTTTAACGCTTCCAGACGAACTTTCTCGGATCCTCTTTTCTCGGCAAAAACCGTGTAGAGTGATTCGCCCGCATTTGAGAGATTCAGTCGAGCAATGGCGTTGATCGCTGCGAGCTTTACCTTTTCCGGCCGGTTCTGAGTAACGAGGTCGTTGATCAACGGTTTCAATGCTTGAGCTGCGATGTCGCTATCTCGGCTCGGTTCATACTCCCGAAACGTTCCCACAATGCGGTCGCGCCGTCCCGGTTCGCCCCAGAGCGCGAGAACATTCAATGCTTCCTCAGCCACGACCGCACCCGAGTTTTTCTTAGCGGCAAATTGCGCAATCGCGGTGGCGTTTTCGGGTGCGCCCAAATGGAAATTCGCATTCACTGCGCGAAGCTGGAGCGCCTCAAATTGGTTCCCATATTTTTTTTGGAACTTCTTATTTTGTGCGAGCGAAGCAGCGAGTTTTGGCAAGGCGGCTTTGATCGGAACATCGTTGATGGCTCGCGCTGCTTCCACGACCAGGAGATTTTCGGCATCATCAAGGAACATCGCAATTTCAGGAATTTCCAAATGGCGCATGGCAAGGAGCGCGGCCAGTCGCACGGAGGAAGATTCATCTTTGCCAGCAGTCACCAATTGAAAAACATTCGCACAACGGCTCAGGGCAAAGGCCCCGGCGTGACGCAGATAAATATCGCGATCCGCATTCTCGCGAAGCATTCCGATGATGGGCTGAACCGCGTCACTGCGTCCAAGTTTGCCGAGGCTTTGCGCCGCAAAAAAGCGGACGCGCAAACTGGAATCACCGAGAAGTTTCACAAGATGTGGAAATGATTTGGCCGCGCGACCGTCCCCCAAAATTTTGGCCGATTGCGCGCGGATTTCGGGATCTTTATCGGCGAGCAATGGAATCAACGAATTCAACGCGTCGGAATTTTTTTGCGCGATTTGCCCCAGCGCCCAAATGGCGTGACGTCGGGCTTGCGCGCTGGCGGAGGAATTTGCCGCGAGTTTGGCCAACGGCTTTACGCTCCCTTTGCCGCGTTCTGCCAACGTGTATTGCGCCTCGGTTCGCACCTTCATGTTCGGATGCGCTAGAAGTTTCAGGAGTTCTTTTTGGGATGTTTTGGCGAAACCTTTGGCAATCAGTTTTTGCGTTTCGCGAACAATTGAATCGTTGATGGAATTGGTTTCGCTGACGCGATAAATTCGGCCGCGCGCGGTTTTTGTCCAACCCTCGCCCCAATCGGAAAAATACAGTTGGCTGTCGGGACCGAAATCGACATCGGTCGCTTGCACGTTCCAGAGAAACGGTTCGGATTCAATCAGCTCGAAACTCGCGCCGCTCGGCTTGACGGCAAATGTCTGAATCCCGCTCTTGGAAATGTTCCCTTTGAATTGGCAAAGGAAAAAATGGCCGTTGTATTTCGCTGGCAAACCAGTTCCGGGATAATAAACCAAACCGGAGGGACCATCGTCGAGATTGGCAATGGTCGGAACGATGTAGGCGGCTTGTCCTTCGAAGTGCGGAACCCAAAGTTTGTCGGCATTCCAGGGAACGGAATCGTAGCCGATCGGTGGATGTTGGTAGCCGACGCGCCAACCGCTGTCGCCACCTTCGACGACATAAACCCAGCGCTCCTTGTCGCCATGATCGAAGTCATTGTCGCCCGTGAAGAGATTTCCAAATTCGTCGAACGCGAGTTCCTGCGGGTTGCGCAAGCCGCGATGCACCACTTCCATTTCGGTGCCGTCAGGATTGCAGCGGAACACCGCGCCTTCATCTGGAAACGCGAGCGTTTTACCTTCTTTGGTTTTCACCGAGGCACCGCGGTCACCGAAGCTGAAATAGAGTTTACCATCGGGTCCAAGAATTAATCCGTGCAAATCGTGGCCGGTGTAACTGAAACGAACGCCGTAACCGTAACTCAAACTTTCGCGGGATTTGGCGTGGCCGTTTTTATCAATGCCTTCCAGCAAGGTGATTTCAGGAATGTTGGCGAACCAGACTTTGCCGCGATGCGCGAGAACGCCGGACGCAATGCCATCGAGCGCGCTGTTGAAACCGCCGGAATAAATTGAGGAATAATCAGCTTTGCCATCGTGGTCGCGATCTTCAATGAGACGGACGATTTCAGTTTCGAGCGCGAGTTCTTTGGCGGCGGCACCAAAGCGTTGTTCGGTCAGCGCCAAACGGTCTTCCACAGTTCGCAACACCACATCGTCTTCCAGCATTTCCATGTAGTCGCGAATGTCGAGGGTGCTGCTGCGATAGCGGTAGGTTTCGGAGACAAAGACGCGCCCCAGTTCATCCAGGCAAAAGGCAACGGGATTGGCGAGCATCGGTTCGGCGGCGAATAGTTCAACGGAAAAACCGGTGGGCATCTGAAAACGTTTGAGGGCGAGTTGGGCTTCGTCCGATGCAGGAGCAATCTGGGGTGTTCCTTCGCGTATTGATTTTTTCAACTGGAGCGTTTCAACGGCGGGGGCGAGGTATTGAAACGAAAGCAAGAGAAGCAGAGCGACACAAACTTTGAGCTTGGACATTTGAAAATGATAGGGAGGCGTCAGATTTATTCCAATCGTTTTTCAGCGTTTGGATAGGAATGGGCCAACTCAGCGCGATTCGCCGAATACACCTCCGGTTCTATGGAACAACCTTGATGCGAAAGTAGCGGGCGGTGTTGGTCGAATTTTGCGGAAGCGTCTCCGTAAACGATTGCGTGGAGCTTAATCCGTAATTACTGGAATTCATTTCCGTGTCGATGAAGCGAACCAGATCTGTAAAAGAATTCGTCAGTCCGCCGCTGGCATCGCCATCCGAATATTGAACTCGATAACGCGTTCCCCCAATGGCGGACCAACTCAAGGCGAGAGTGTCGTTCGTGTGAACCACATCGAGAATCTTCAGAACAGATGTCGCATTGGTCGGGTTCGTGTTGGCGAGGTACTCGGCTAAATTATTATGACCATCGCTGTCATCATCGGTTGTTGAATCGCTGATTCCATATTGAAGTTCCCATCCATCAGGAAGTCCATCCGTGTCGGCATCGGCGGGCGCAATAACACTAAGGTCCAAATTGGCAACCGCGCTAAAAGCCACACTGTCATAAGCTCGAAATGTGAATCGATCCAAACCGCGATAACCGTGTGCGGGCAGATAAGTAATGGTTCCAGCAACAGCGTCGAACTCCGTGTTCAGCCCACGAATGGGCCTGCTGTTGGTTTGAAACGTTAGCGCGTCGCCATTGGCGTCAAACGCTTGAAGCGTCACCTGTGTCGGACGATCTCCAATTACGGTCACGACGCGGTTGGTCACGATGGGCGCGCTATTGACCGTTGTGCCGAAGGTGCGAATGGAACTGGTCAATTGATTGCCGAATTCATCAGTGACGTTCACATACCATTCGTAAGTTTTGCTCGAAGAAAGTCCCGGCCAGACAAGGCTGCTTTGGGTGCCGGGAGCGACAGTGGAATTTGTTCCAAGCGCGACAAACGGAGTATTGGGAGAACCAGCGCCGTTCGGCTGCATGTTATACGGGAGCGTGAATTCGCTGTTGGAATCTGTCTCAAAAGCGCCCGTGTGCGGTGAATAGGTTTTGACGCTCACCAAATTGTTGCTCGGTGAGAAATACATGAGCCGCATCAAACCATTGCCTCCATTGAACCGTCCCTGATAATCGGAAACCAACGTGTAAACCCGGTTGCCACTAAACGTGTTGGTGCGTCGGCCTTCCCCTTCACCGCTGCCGTTGAAAACGTGGCCGCTCATCATCAAGAAGAAATTCGTGTTTGCTTTCAGTCCCTCGTAAATCGCTTCCCCTTGATTGCTGTGATTGCTCGGCGTGGAATCACTCCCCGCATGATGCGTCAGGACGATCACGCGTCGATTGGGATGCGCTGCCAGAACGTCGTTCGCCCATCCCATGATGAAGGATCCATAACGACCGTACTCAAAAGAGATGACGATGAAATCCATTCCACCCGCGCTGAACAGGTCGTACCAGCTGTCGTTGTTCGTGTCATAATGACCGCCGTAGTAAGACTTGTTCTGAAAATGTGAGATGCCGAAATATTGATTGTAACGAGCGGTTGAGCCGTCGGGATCTCCGGCGGGATCTTGATCGTGATTGCCCACGGTGATGCCGTAGGGAATGCCATCGCTCAACAATGTCCGCGCCGGGTTTTCCAATCGATACATCGCGTTCGTGGCGTTTCTCCATTCCGTGTTGCTGTCGGCGTTCTGCACGCAATCGCCCAACGTCGCCACGTAAGCGATGTTTTTCGAAACGCGGTTGGTGACAATCCATTCCGTTTGCGCGAACCACATTTCTTTCGTGGCGTTGCCACTGCCCGACGCCTCGCGCGCGTAGTTCTGCGTGTCGGGCAAAACCGCGATGCAAAAGTCCGCGCCTGCTCCGGCCACCGGAGCTTCGCGACCAAAAAAGGTGACGGTCAAATTTCCGGGAAGGGTGTTGGAAACGGCGGCTTGAAGATTCACCGATGCTCCCAAACCCTGGGCGTTGTTCGCTGGGGAAATCAAGGTGGCCGTGACGGGAACCGGGCGCACGGAGAAATTGTCGTACGTCACATTGCCTGCGTCAGGCGCGACATCCCAAAGAATGTAGCGACCCGCGCCATTCAACCGCCAGCCACTGGGCAAATCCGAATCCGTTTCAGTGTCGTAAAACCAATTGAGGCCGCCATCCAACGAAACTTGCACGCGCGAATTAAACGTCGTGGTTTCCGCACCCGCATCCGTGACGCGAATTAAAAAATTGATCTCAGTTCCATACGTCCCCGGTGCAGTGGGGATGATGAATGTGTTTAAATCTGCACCCAATCCAGAGGCGGTGGTGTCGATGCGTTTTCCAATGGTGTAAAAATTATCGGAGCCACTCGCGCGATAAATCTGGATGCCAAAATCCCACGTGGTGGCGTCGCCCTCGGCGGCGGCCAAGGCAAAGGAAGTTCGCAATGAACCGGCTGAACTGTTGGCCATCGAAATGGCGATGTCATACACCACTGGATTCTGCGGAGTCGCGGTCGTGGAGTTGAGAACGGAAGCAAAATCAAAAGGAACAATCCCGTTGGTCGAAAGGGTGAAACGTCCAGGGTTGGCTGCCGGCGTGACGCGCAGTTTGTTGGATACGATTCCGAAAGCGGTCTCAACTTTGGTCGTGGCGGTCAGGAAATAGCGAAGATTGGAAGCCGCCGTACCCGTAAGCCGGGTCGTTGGCGGGTTGATGCCGGTGTTGACCCCGGCATTGAGCGCGAAGCCCGTCCCGCTACCCGAAATGTTGTAATTATCAGCAACGATGATCTGGCCGTTTGCGGTCATGCCCGCGAAAGCAAAAACGGCAGCGATCCAATTGCTAATTTTCATATTTCGCATTCGTTAATTGCCGACAATTTCGCCGGTGGTTACGGGCGTCCTCCCCCGCGTGTTTCGGAACAAAATTGAACTTTCGTTCAAAGGTGAGACGTCCGTGCCTACCGAGTGATTTCTAATTTTTCTTCGCGCTGGCCACTTCAGTTTTCGGCAGCGAATGCCACCAGGTCAGAAGCGGTTGGCTCAATCGTTTAACGACGATTGGATTTTGCGCGGCCAGATTGTTCGTTTCGCCCGGATCTTTTCCCAAATCGTAAAGCTGTGGGTTGCTGCCGTCGCGCATTATGAGCAATTTCCAATCGTTTTTGCGCGTGGCAAGGTCGGGCCACTTGTCGCCGTTGTCACCGCCACGATCCGGCGGACGGCTCCAGAATAATGGTTTGGAACGTTCGTCCCTGGTCTTACCAACGAAGGCGCGACTTTGATCCACTCCCTCAAATTTAACTCCGTTGGGCAAAGCAACTCCGGCGAGGCTCGTAATAGATGGGAAAAAATCCAAGGCAGAGACCACAGTGGTTTCGTTCACGAGGCCGCGGTCGGATTTCTTAACAAAGCCCGGCCCCCAAACAATCAATGGTTCCCGAATTCCTCCTTCATAGAGCATGCCTTTGTGTCCGCGAAAAGGTCCGGCTGATCCGGCACCCGGCTCCGGGCCATTGTCGCTCGCCACAATAATAATCGTGTTAGTTCGCAGGGCAGGACTGCTCCGAATCTGATCAAATAAAGGAGCGAGTTGTTGGTCCATCGCCTTGCTGACACTGAGAAAAAGTTCCCGTTTGGATTCGTCGTTGCGCAAAGCTTTAGGAGGGAAAAAAGGCGAATGAACATCATCCAGCCAGAGATTGACGTAGAAAGGTTGATTCTTCTTTTCGGCGCGCTGAATGAAATCTGCCGTTCGTTTGACGAACCCTTCCGTCACTATTGAGCGATCCATCCACTCGATATTCCCCCGTCCTAAATGTTCACTGCCTAGGGAATATTTTTTCGCCGGTTCCCCGTCGAAGGCATCGAGCAACGGCAGAATACGATCGCCCAAGCCTTCAAATTGGGTAAGCGATTCGTCAAAACCATATTCTGTGATCAACGGCGCTTCACCGACATCGCGCTGCCCACCCAGGTGCCACTTCCCGAAATGGCCGGTCGCATAACCTGCTTTCTGGAGTGTGCGTGAGAGTGTGGGTGCTTTTACGTCGAGCCATTGCGCCATGTCGCGGCGTTCGTTCTCGGCGCGAGAAGCGAGGAATGAAGTGATCTTCCATCGTGCAGGACTTTGGCCGGTCATGAACGCCGTGCGAGAGGGCGAACAAATGGGGGCACCGGAATAAAATTGTGTGAATCGAATTCCTTCACTCGCCAGCGCATCGATATTCGGCGACTGGCCAGGCTTGCCCCCGTAGCAGGAGAGATCGCCATACCCCATGTCATCAATCAACACGAAGACGAAATTAGGCTTTGCGGCAGGAGCGGCTGCCACTTGATTCAAAGCTGCAAAACCGGCGCATGCCATCAGCCCCGCTAAAACCCTGACGCGTGAAAATCGCATTTTGTTATTCGTTCAATTCTTAATAAGGAATGCCAAAGGCCTGCGATTGGGGCACCAAAAACGTGACGTCTTCGTCCTTTGCGTACTTCTCAAACATGGTTCTGAGGTGTCCCTGCAACTTCACGGGTTTTGCCGAGCTGGCGCTGCCATCGCAAAAACTGACGACGCCTGAGTCTTGATGTCGCATGGCTTTCACCCAACCCGCCCGAATCACTAAATTAGTGGCGATCGAAATATGTGCGCCAGACCCCGGCGGATAGTCGAGTCTGCCGTTGGATGGATGATCGTCTGAAATATGGTTGTCTCCAGTGAGAATCGCCATCGGGCGGGACGGCATGGCGTTCCAGCAAAACATGTAGCTGATGTTGGTACGGAAATCGACGGTGACATTAAACCTGGCCCAGCTATCTAACGGAGGACGCTTTTTATCGGCTGGACAGGTGATTGGGCGGGGATTGATCAAGTACTTTTCCAAAGCTGCCCAATGAAAGCGGAGTTGCGAAATCTCGGTCGGCGTCAAGCCTGACTGATTCGCACCCTTGAGCTGCCCAGGACCTGGATTCCACGGAAATTTCCCGTTGTTATTGTCGTCACCCCACATGATGAACGAAAGCGCCAACTGCTTGTTGTTATTGAGACATTGAGTCGTTTGCGCTTTGGCTTTGGCTTTGGCCAGAGCGGGCAAAAGTAATCCCGCGAGAATGGCAATGATTGCGATGACTACCAGAAGTTCAATCAAAGTGAACGCTGCCGCTGCTAGATTTCGTCGTGGGTTCTGTTTCAAAGTATTCGTCATGATTGCTTAAAAAAAATTTGGGGCGTCGCCGACGACGCCCCAATGATTAGCCGTTAGGGAACCTGCAATAAAAAGAAGGTTGCCGGAGTCGCCGGGTTAATGACGTTCGTGTAGCTGAAGCTTCCGCCCTGGCCAAAAACGTTAGTGGCGATCGGCGTCCAATTTGCGACGGGCAACGCAATGTTGGTTGAAGAAAGCACCGTGTAGGTGCCGCCTTCAACTCCTCCAGTGCCGCTGAATACGAAGTTATTGCCACTCACTGAGACATTGCTGATCGTTGGCGGCGTCGCGGTTCCGGTGACAGTGATCGTGCCGTTGATATTGAGGTTGCTCGTGTCCCACGCCAGACCGCCCGGCAACGCTGACAGGTTCGGCAAAGTGATCGGCGCGAACGTGCCGCTGCCGCCTTTATTGAACAATTGATAGACATCGCCCGCTTGAGGAGACGGAGCGCCTGCCCCGAGGACAACCGTCAACGCGCCGTTTTTTGTCAACGTGCCTCCGACCACCAGGCGATCACTATTGGGTGATTGGCTGCGGTTCAATTCCATCAGAGTGGTTCCAGCGAGAGTGGCGCTGCCGTTGACGGTCAACGTCCCGATTCCCACGCCGGGAGAATTGGTTCCGTCGAGCATGATGAGGTTTCCAGCAATGACACCGAAACCGCCGAGGATGCCATTGGTGACGGTGGTATCGCCCGGATATGTGTTGACGCCGTTCAGGAAAAGCGCGCCGACGCCAGTAGAGGAAACGTTCACTGATCCTGATCCTCCAATCGCGCCATTGATAAATAATTTTGTATCCAGCGGACGCAGATGGCCTGCTCCCGTGACCTGAATTGCGCCATTGAAAACATTCGTATCATTTGCACCGCCGCCGCCGGTGATGGTGGCGTCCGTCATAAAAATATTACGAACAATCGGGTTGGTCGCACCGAGGTCGAAGGTGCTGAGGGTCGCTCCACTTGCAATCGTGATGGTTTTCGCCGGATTACCGAGACTGAGAGATTCGGCAAAGGTCAAGCTGCCTTCATTGATGAAAATATCGCCCAGATTCATTTCCCAATAAGGCGTTGTTACCCCGATGTTGCGTTGGCTGGCGATGCTGACGGCGCCGGAGCCGACTTTGGTCAGATTAAATCCGTTGCCGCGCAAGCCCGGTCCAGGCCCAGTGCCGCTGCGCACCCGAAGATCCCATCGTCCACTAGAGCCAAAGGTGGTGTTGCCCACCATTGTCACATCGGTCAGGTTGTTTGCCACGCCGCCGGCAGCATTTGAATCAATAATCGCCCCAAGGCCCCCTACTCCCGCGCCAGAAACAATGACCGGTTCGTGCGGAGCGACAATGTCGTTCAGGTCCAGAGTCGCGCCGCTCGCGATGGTCGTCGCACCGTTGGTGGAGCCGAGCGGAGAATTCGTCTGCCCCAATTTCAAGGTTCCTTGTTGGACTAAAATTGCGCCGTCGTAGGTGGAGTTGTTCGTGGAAGCAATCGTAAGAGTGCTTGCGCCTTGTTTGACGAACGTGCCGTTCCCGGCGCTTGTGTCGCTAAGAATGGTTGTGAAAGACAAATCAAAGGAGTCATTGATGATATACGATCCTGCGTTCAACTCGATCTGGTTGATAAAATCCGCTCCGCTCTCGACGCGAGTGACCGAACTTGTTCCGGACTTTTTCAAAATTGGCACAGTAAGCGCACCGCCGCTCCAAACGTAAGGCAACGTATTGTTGCTTATGGAAATGATGGTGGGCGTGGGGAATCCCGTAATGTTGATATTTCCAGTGGACGCGCCATCCAAAAACAACGCTGGGAATCCATCCGCAAATACGGAGGGCGATCCCGTTTGAAGATTGATCCAATTTACGGTCGCTCCGTCCCATTCACCGTTAACAGCGCCGGTCCAGCGATAGCCGGGAACGCCCGTGATGTTCAGATCGATTGAAGAATTGCCGACGTTATTCACCAGATTGGCGATCACTCCCGACGGCAAACTGCCGAGCGAAAATTGAAAGCCGCCGCTGATGGCACCGCTGTAATCAAGGAGAACAATCTGGCCAGTGGTCAACTCGAGACCGTTCGCCACATTGACCGTGACGGGGCCGCTTACGGACAAGTTCGACACTTTCGCCAACGGCGCGGTTGGATTGGGGAAGCTACCTAAATCCAAATTCAGGGAAGAACCGCTCGCGAAATTGATGCTGGAAACTGAAAGCGTCGAGCCTTGCGTCTGTGAGCGCACGCCGAATTCCGCACCACCCGCCACTTGAACTGCGGTCGCATTAGTTTGCACCGTCGGCAGAACCAGTCTGCCGGTTTGCACAATCGTGTTGCCGGAATAGGTGTTGGCAGCGCTCAAAGTAGCCGTTCCAAAACCGCTTTTTGTGAGTGGCCCGGGGCCGGTCAACGTTTGGCCGATAGAGACATCTCCACTTACATCGAGGGTCAGACCGCCCGCTTGAATCTCAGCCAAATCGATTCCTGAAAAGAACTGAGCATTCGCGCCAGATGCAGGACGCAACGTGGCGTTGTTGAAGAAAATGGCGGATAAACCTGCGGCATTATCTTCCCGGATTTGCAAAGGTTCGAGGATGCCGCCGTTTTGAATGGTATAGGTTCCGGTGCCGACGCCTGCATCACTGAACGCAACGATGCCTCCTGAAACTGTGCCTCCTTTTTGGATCACCTCGCCTGTGGAATTGGCGGTATAGGGAATCCCGAGTGTCCCGCCTGTCATGGTTAATGTGCTGTTGTCGATGATCAAACGGCTGGTCACTGGATTGGCGCTGTCGCCGACGCGTAAATTCCCTCCGGCCACGGTCAGATTGAAATTCGCGCCATTTGTTAAAATAGTTTCAGCCACCGAACCGTTCGCTTGTGAGCCGATGCGATAACCACCGCGAGATGTAAATGTCCCCCCATCAACGATGTGTTTCCCGTCAAAAATTATGAACGCAGGATTAGCCGTGGTGGCGACTCCGATATTCATTGTCCCTTTGACGAGCAAGGAACCTCCGCCTACTAGCCCGTTGTCACCGCCTACTTCAATGGCGGTCGTATTATTTAAGGTCAAGTCACTGCCGCTGGCGACGCTCCAGGTCTTTAAACCCGTTGATCCCAATGAAAAATCTCCCGCAAAAGTATTGGCTCCAGCCAGATTGCTGACAACGCTATCGATCACAAAAGGATTGCCCGAGAGCGAGAATCCGCCGTTGTTAAAGGTGACCGACGGAACCGTCAGATCGAGTAGATCGTTCACATTAGCCTGACGCGTGGTGCCGTTGAAAATTAACGGTGTGCCAGCGCTTAGAGCAGTTCCGCCCCAGTTGTTTGCCGTGGACCAATTAGAATCCGCACCTGCGCCTGTCCAAACGAGCGACGAAGGCGGCAGCGGGGCATACGTGGAAACGATTGAAAAATTATCATAAAATACAGCTCCCGAATTGTTGCTGGCCTGATCAAAGCTGACA
Organism: Verrucomicrobiota bacterium; assembly: GCA_038316905.1. Classification (GTDB taxonomy): domain Bacteria; phylum Verrucomicrobiota; class Verrucomicrobiia; order Limisphaerales; family CANJXF01; genus CANJXF01. The sequence goes on from JBBQAX010000004.1 coordinate 23,408, forward strand.
AAGCGGCCGGGCCCATCGAATCGGAATCCGGCGGGCAGAAGCGAATCGGTGGCGGTGTCATAAAGCCACGTCGCTCCATTATCAATTGAAACCTGCACTCGCGAATTAAAAGCATTGGTTTCCGCTCCGGCATCGGTGACACGAATTAAAAAAGTGACAGTCGCTGAACCGGCAGTCCCAGCCCCAGTCGTTCCCATCGCCGCATTCACATCCACAGCTTCTCCTGACGAGGCAGTATCAATGCGTCGTTGCATGGTGTAAAAATCGGTTCCCGTGGCGCGAAACAACTGCACCCCGAAATCCCAGTTGTTGGCGTCGGTATCCGCCGTCCCGATGGCGAAAGCAAAACGCGCGGTGGAAGTCGCATTATTTCTCATGCTGATTTGCACATCATACGTCGCCTTGTTGGTTGGGGAGGCATAAGCTGCTCCCAGCGCGGGTGCAAAATTGAACGCCGTAGCGCCATTCGCTGAAATCGAGAAACGACCAATCGCACTTTCCGTGTTCACACGCAGCCGATTGGCGTTGATGTCGTAATTTGAATCGGCACGGGTACCGGCTGTTTTGATGTATCGCAAATTCTCCGCAATCGTTCCCGTCATGCGCGTAGCGGGCGGAACGATGCCGGTATTGACACCTTCACCCAACGCAAAGCCGTTACTGACGGTAGTGATCTGGTAATTATCGCTGACGAGCGTTTGTCCCTGCGCAAAAGATCCGGAAACCAAAGTCACAGCTAAACCAGCTACAAGCGTTATGTTTTTCATTTTCATAGTTTTTCCAAATTCAACTCGGCAATGCCGCGTTTTTCACGTCGAACATCCTTCCAATTCTCTTGCGCATCGCATTTCGACAGGACTTTGCGGAGCTAAGAATTCACAGTGTTGCTTAGTTTAAACCAAAGAAGCCTTGAGGAAACCCCCGCAAATTAGGGTATTCTGTCACCTTAAAAAAATCCTTCTGGAGACGATGGCTTAGGGCTGCCTCAAGCGGATGAACGATCCCTGATTGGTAGTCAATGGCGCGGCGACTTCCAACCATTGGATGGTGCCATGATCTGTTATCACGCTGAGTGGATTACCAAGCGCGTTGGTCATGGCTGTCCAATGTGAAAGATTGGTGGAGACTTCAGGGAAAACAGTGACTCCCGGTTGCGAGGTCCAATACAAACGGATTTTAGGATTCGTCTGAAGGTCCCTCACGTCCGATACGTTCAATTCGTGTCTCCGGCACATCGCGATGCTCCCGCTATTGGTTACGGTCAGTTGCAAATTTTCGTATTGAACCGGTCCTTCATGCGCAGCCACGTCGAAAATAAGATAACGGGACGTGGTTGAATTGTTGAAACGGAACACGCCCGTGTTCCGGGATATTCCGTTCACGAGAATCTCGTAGGTCGAGCTGTAGTTCGACACGTTCACATTGTAATCCGACACTCGCAGCGTCAGTGAGATCGGAGAACCAATCGGCAGTCCGCTGATCAACGTGGAATTGATGTCGGCACCGCCGGAGTTCGAGGCGGCATCCACCCGCTTGGCCACCAGCAGACCTCCGCTTCCATCCGTGCCAATCTGCAATCCCAAATCCGCTTCCTGAACGGCGACGCTGCTCACGTCCGCCAGGCTGATGGACATCCGCTGCGCGTAACTTGTGCCCACCGTGGCAATGTTCATCTGCACAGATAATTCGTAGGTGCCGCCCGACAGGAAGCTGCCGAAATCGAAACCGCTGATGCCATCCGAACTAAATTCAAAACGCCCGTTGGCATTGCGCGGGGCAATCTCCAAACGATTTCCCACAATGCTGAAGTCGTTAGTCACTCTCCCACCTGCGCCATATCGATAACCAATCAGGTTCGTAGCTGCGCCGCCGGTCAACCGGTTCGCATACTGATAATTGACGCCCGAGTTCGCTCCAAAGCCGCTGCCCGGAGAATTCCCGCCACTTACATTGAACGTGTCGGCGATCACCAGTCCGGTGAAACCATTTGTTTCGCACGGATAGGTCTCTCCGACATTCCCCAAAACAATGTCATTATACCAGGTCATCAATTGCGCCTCCAGATTCGTGATCACACTGGTGTAGATTCCGTTGTTCACCCGATTGTTGGATTCGCTACTGTCTTGTGGAATGAGATAAAATTCGCGTCCCGAACCATCCGGGTTGCGCATGAATTTGTAATTGCCATCGCGGATGGCGAGCTTCGGGGCGGCGCTCGAAATTCCTGAAACCGTTCCGTATTCCCAGAGCAGTGGCCGAACACGCGAACGAGTTGAACCCATAAAAACATCTCGCATGTTTTCACCGGCGAAAGGGGCGTTGGGCAACGGAATGCCAGCGATGGAACAATACGTCGGCAGCAAATCCAGCGTTGAAATTGCCGTGTTGGTATTCACAACGCCTGCTGGAACAGTGCCGGTCCAACGAGCAATAAATGGCACGCGAATGCCACCTTCAGTTAGATTCCCCTTGCCCAATTTCAAGCCGCCGTTGCGGTTCAGCAACGTTTCCAAGGCATCATTCGGCGCGCCGTTATCGCCGATCGCGATAATGAGAGTATTTGTGGCAATGCCCAAACCATCCACCGTCGCCATAATCCGACCGATCTGTTTATCGAGATTATGCAGCTCACCTAGAAAAAGTTTTCCATCGGTATCTGAAGTGATGTGATCGAAATCATTCGCCTGTCCCGGCGGCACGTTGTACGGCGAGTGAGTATCGTTGTAGGGAACGTGCAAAAAAAATGGTTTCCCTTCGATGACCGCGTTGGTCATGAAGGTTAACGCCCGATCGGTGTGTCTGTCGGCGGCCTGGTACCAATAAACATATTCCTGAGTGCCGACGGTGGCGTCTTCATTCGCCTGCGACAGTCCGTCTTTGGATCCATTGTCGTTCCAATATCCCAGTCGATCTCCGTTACCTTCAAAAGCCACCAGCGATTCTTCAAACCCATAAGCCGACGGCGGCGGCGCATCATTCACATCGCGCCCGTTGCCCATGTGCCATTTGCCGAACTGGCCGGTCTTGTAGCCCGCCTGCTGGAACAAACGCGGCGAAGTTACCGTATGCGGTTGCAGCCAATCATTCATGTTGCGGGAAGCGTTGTTGGCCTTGTTATTGAGGAAACTGTAAATCGCGTAACGGGCCGGATTGATGCCGGTCAGCACTCCCGTGCGCGAGGGCGAGCAAATGGGCGAAGCCACGTAGCCTTGCGTAAAACGAATCCCCTGCGCCGCCAGATTGTCCAAGTTGGGGGTGATCGGTTGACCGAGCTTGTTCGTCACTGGGCTGCCGTAACACGAAAGGTCGCCCCAGCCTATGTCATCGATGAAAATGAAAATGATATTCGGCTGCGTCGCTCCGTGGGCGGAAGAACCCAAACCGCCAAGGAACAGTAGTGATGTAACGAAGGCGCAAAAAGTTGTCAGGGTATTCTTTTTCAATCTGTCACACTTAATCACAGGTATAACATTCTGAAAATACCCGCAAATGAGGGCGTTTCTGTCCGAGTATGTGACCTAAACCGCGCAGCTTCTAATTGCAAAAAAAATCACCCAAGGATGAACCTTGGGTGATTGATTAGTTTTGGCTGAAAATTATTTGCGGGAACTTCTTGCCCGGCGACCAAGGAATAACAAAGCCGCCCCGCCAAGTCCTGCAAGAGCGAGAGTGGAGGGTTCGGGCACCGGCGTGACAGACAGGTTCTCGTATGTAACGAAACTCGAGTTTCCACCAGCGATATCAAGACTTAAGAAACGACCAGCTCCATCGAATCTAAATCCGTTTACCAACGCCGCATCTTCATCGGAGTCATAAAACCAGGAGTCGCCATTGTCACCCGATACCTGAATACGCGAATTGAACGCATCTGTCTCAGCGCCAGCGTCCGTTACCCGGATAAGAAAGCTCACTTCCGTGCCGGCTGAGGCCACCCCCAGAGTGGTCATGGGCTGGTTCAGGTTGGCAATCCCAATGGAGTTTGTGTTCATTCTTTTGCTTACCGTGTAGAAATCATCAGCCGCGACTGCTTTATGAAGCTGCAATCCAAAATCCCAGTTGGCTGCGTCTGTCTCAACGGTTGCAAGACCCAATGACATCCGGGTCGTTCCGCTGGCATTATTGTCCATGGAAACACGGATGTCGTAAATGACCGGACTGCTCAAGGAGGCGGCTCCGATTCCAAGTGGGCCGCCAAAATCGAAGGCTGTGGTTCCGTCGGCCGAAATCGTGGCGCGTCCACTTTGCGAACCGGCTGTAACACGCATTCTGTTTGCTTGCAGTAAGAAGGATGTAGCCGGCTTGCCGCCAACGTTTATGTAACGTAAATCAGCCACATCAGTACCGGTAAGTCGGGTTGTGGGAGGATTGATACCGGCGTTTACGCCTTCACCCAGTGCAAAACCGGTTCCATTCGTTGCGAAATTGAAAGTATCGGAGAAAACAACCTGAGCCTCGACGGCCGTTGCAATTGAAAATAAGGCTAGCAGAGAGAGTGTGATTTGTTTCATGTTGGTGGTTTAGTTTGAGCATCCTAAGAAATTGTCATAAAAAAATATATACCCTAATTTGAGGGTATCCCTGATGTTACTTCGCAGTTTTTAAAATCGCCTGGGTTCGGGAATGCACATGAAGTTTGCCGTAAATGTTTTTGAGATAACTCCTAATCGTGGCTGACGTCAGGCCGAGCGCTTCGGCGACTTCCTTATCACTGTAACCGCGCGCCACGTAGCCGAGCACTTCAGATTCACGTTTTGAAAGCACTTCCTCGTCTGGTCGCGCCGAGGGGGTTTGTTGCTGAAAAGATTGAACCACTTTTCGCGCGATATAGGCGGACATCGGCGCGCCGCCGCGATGCACATCTTGAATGGCCTGTAGAATTTCATCGGCAGGCGCGCGTTTCAGCAAGTAGCCGTTGGCGCCCATTTGCAATGCCTGAAAAATCCGATCGCTATCGTCGTAAACCGTGAGCATGACAATCTGGATTTCAGGCCACAGAAGCTTCAATTGCCGCGTGCATTCCACGCCCGAAATGCCCGGCAAATTGATATCCATCAGCACGACCTGTGGACGACGCGCAATGAACTCCTGCACGGCGTCTTCGCCGGTTCGATAGGCGCCAACACATTCCAATCCGCCCGTTTCCTGGAGCAACCGTTCCAAATTGGATCGCCAGCGCGCGTCATCTTCGACAATAGCAACTTTGATTAGCATAAACTTAATTGGACTTCAGTCTGGCGAGCGGCAGAACAAATTCGAGCCGGGTCCCCTGTCCGCTTTGACTCTTGATCGAGAGCGTGCCGCCGAGCCTTTCAATACGCTCCCGCAGGTTGGTCAGTCCATTAGAACCTTCGCGCAATGTCTGGTTGGATAAACCTTTGCCGTTATCCGCTACAACAAGAGTGAGCCGACCATTCTCGCAGGCTAATTCAAGACAGACTTCCGTCGCCTCAGCGTGGCGAACGATGTTGTTAAACGATTCTTTTACGATGAGAAAAAGTTGATGGCGCGTTTCCGTCGCGAGGGGTTGTTCTGGCAAGTTTGCTGGAAGGTCCAGTCGTGTTCGCAATTGAGTTGGCCGAAAAAATTCCCGCGCGAATTGAGAAATATAGTTAGCGAAGTGATCGAGCGAATCATTGCGCGGATTGAGCGCCCAGACGATGGCATCCATCGCCGCAACACTTTCACGGGCCGTCTCGGAGATTTGTCGCATCTCGCGCGCCACCATGAACGAATCAAATTTATGACGCGTGCCCATATCGGCCATCAAACCAATACTGGTTAAGTTCGCGCCCAGTTCGTCATGAATATCCTGGGCGATGCGCGTCCGCTCGCGGTCCATCGCATGTTGTTGCCGCAATTGCTCGACCCGATGACTTAGTCTTCGCACCGTTGTTCGTCTGACCGTCCAAACCGCACTCCCCGCGAGCAGGGCTGCAACCGCGGCGAGGAACCAAGTGGTTTGCCAGAAAAAAGGATGCACCGCTAAAGCCAAAGTCGCTGGTTGAGAACCCCAAACACCTTCCGGGCTTGAAGCGAGAACGCGGAAGACGTGATCACCCGCCGGAATGCTTGCGTAAGTCGCCGTGCGGGTTGCTCCGGCATCGACCCAATCTGAATCGACGCCGGTCAGCTGATAACGAAACCGAACTCGTTCTGGAGCGGTCAAGCAGGGGGCCGTAAACCGAAATTCCACTCGTCCGGCCTGCGGGCGTAATTGTTGCAACGCAGCGGTTGTGACCGGTTTGCCGTCGAGCAGAGTGGGTTCCAACATCACTTGAGGCACTTTGCTTTCCCGCAAATTTTCCGGCTTGAAATGAATCGCGCCATTAGCAGTCGCAAACCAAAGCTCGCCCTCCGTCGTTTGCCACGAACGCGGATCGCACCAACTCGCAAAGGAAACATCCGGCAAACCGTCGCCGCGACCGTAGGTGATCGCATCCAGCTTTTTCTCACGTCCCTCCATCACGGCATTCAATTGCTCGAGCGAAATCCGAAAAAGCCGGTGCGGCGTGCCACCCCAAAGCGAACCTTTGCCATCCAGCAACAATTGTTGGATGCAAACATCGGGCAAACCTTCCTCCACGGAAACGCGGGTGGTTTGACCATTCTTCAACCGCAACAAACCTCCAGCGCTGGTTCCAATCCAAAGTGCGTCTTTCGTTGCAACCATGCTTCGGACTGCGTCGCCGTGCCCGCTCGGTTTGCGTAACAGTTCCCAACGGTTCGTCCGAAACCGCGCGATGCCTCCTTCCCAATCGCCCGCCCAGATTTCACCCGATTCGTCTTCAATGATTCTTCGGATGAAACCACTCGGCAGGCCTTCCTTGATCGAGTAGTTGGTGAGTTTGGTTCCCTCCAAACAATAGATGCCGAAATTATCCGTCACCATCCAGAGCCGGCCTTGCCGATCTTCCAGCAAATCAACTGGTGCGTCCTTGGGAGCTTTACCGCCCAGATCGTGGCGGCTGAATTGTCCATCATTCCATCGCCAAAGTCCGCGATGGTCGGTTGAGATCCAGACGCTGCCATCCTTGGAGGGTTGAACAGAAAGCGAATCAAATCCGCGCCAACCTTCGGGCAAGCCGAGTTGTTTCCACGAACCGTTTTGCCACCATCCCAGTCGCCCTTCACCAGACAACAACCAAACCTTCCCATCGTTACTTTGCGCAATGCTCCGCACGAATTCATTTCCCAAACCACTGCTCAAGTCGTGCATGAAAAATTGCCGCTGGCGGATGCGGATTAATCCGCCGCCGCGCGAACCGGCCCACAGGTTGTCTTGTCCATCTTCGAACAGGCACGAAATGCTGCTGGCGGTCGCGACCACCTGCTTGAACTCGCCATTCGAATAACAAAATAATCCCTGGCCGACCGTCCCAATCCAGAGACGTTTCCGGCTATCCTCAAAAAGACAAGTGACTCTGGAACGACCTTTCCAGGGAAAAGTAGCGACCTCGCTGGATGGGCCCTCCGCCGTAACAAATCGCAATTTGGCATCGCGCGCCACCCATAACCCGCCTGCGCGGCGCGGAGTGGCAACCAATGTTGAGGCACCTGGCAATGCGATCGAACGCCATTTATTTTTTTCGCGTAGCTTCAGGCCGCGAGGATTTTCCAACCAGAGTTGACCAGCGAAATCGCGCAACCAACGGGAAGACCCCGCGGCGCTGCCACCTTTAATGGTTTCGACTTCACTCGGTTGGTCGATGGAAATACGGCCCAATCGACCGTTCACATCAACCCACATTAAACCATTGGTGCCATCGCTGCGGAGACTCGTCACGCGGGCTTTCAAAGCATTCTCATTGGTCAACACTTCCGTGAAAACGCCTTTATCGAGATGAACCAGACCAATTTGATCAGGCGCAAGCCAGAGCCGGTTCTGCGCATCAAGTTCGAGTGGCGAGATTTCTGCCCCGTAACGCCGTCCGGTCGGTGTGGTGAAAAAACTTTCGAAGCGCACGCCATCGAAACGCACCAGCCCTTGTTGCGTCCCAAGCCACAAATATCCATCTGAGGTTTCTTTCACATCGCGAACGTCATTGCCTGGCAACCCATCGCCGGTTTTCCAGGTGCGAATCACGAATTCCGAAGCGGGATCGGGCGCATCCCGCAGCAGCGCGGATGAAAGATCGTCGTCTGGCGCATCCGACGGAGGCACACCGAGCATTGAGAAGCTCACGAAGCCCAATGCACAAATGAGAATTAGGAGAAAGTTCTTCAAACAGAAAACGGCGTTTTCAATGATAGTCACCGGGCTTTGTTTGCACGGAAACATTTCAAATCAACTGCGGGACGATAACAGAAACGTGAAGCGATGCATCATCTTAAACTCTCCCATGCCATGAACATTTCAGAACGCGCGTTTCAACTCGTCCTTCAGGCGCTCCCCAGCCAGCACAAGGCGGCGGCGCGCAATTTTCTGCGCGTCATCAATATATTCCGCTTTCAATGCGGGCACTTCAGAAGCCGCGATTTTTCCGGATTCCAAATCATCCGCATGGACGTATTGCACGTCCTTCGAATAAGCGACGTTCACTGCATCCCGAAAGCTTTCCTGAACCCATGCCGCGATAGTTTTCTTTCGATATTCCGGCATCGCGGACGGCTTGAGATTAGCGTCGGCTCTGAGTTCATCCGCCAGCGATGCCACCGTTTTGTAGGAAGGATTCACGCCCGGTAATTGATCCCAAAGAGAATGGAAATTGATCTGCTTCCCGCTGCGTGGATCGATGGCGATGTGATTTCCGCCGAGACGGTCTCCGCGCGGCCTTTCTTTCGTCACGATATTGGCGGCATGAAGCGGTTGATGCAAATCGCCGAACAAATGGAGCGCCCAGCAAAGACTCACCGCGCGATCGTGCGCACTCGCCTTCCGATTCTTGAGTGTGGCAATGGAATTCGACAAAACCATTTCAGCATCCGGCTGTGCAATGAAGAAATTCTCCAGTAAGGCGCGGTTCGTTTCGCCGTGTTTCAAGAATGGATAACCCACCGCATGCGGATACAAATCATACTTGGTGATCGAATCGGGTTTGTGCGGCTGACCCGGTTTGGCGGGACGCACCAGATCCGGCCAGACAGCCGCCGTGAGGAATACCCATTCATCGGTGTCCACTCCCTCGGGAACATTTGCCGCTAACAATTGTTTGTAATGCGGATGTTGCTTTAACAAATCCGAAACCGCCCGACGCTCGTTTTTATCTAATTTCCGCCACGCCAACTCGGCGACGGTTCGATGACCCACGCTGTTCCACGCGCTGGCGGATAGCGGCGAAACCATCATTGCGATCAAAGTTGCGAATAAAACTTTTATCGAGCATCGGGCGGTTGTTTCGAATTTCATTAATTTCGTTCCATAATTTTATGGAACGATTTTGACGCGATAATAGCGAACGGTATTCGTTGGAGCCAATGTGTCCGTGAAGGATTGCGTGGAAGGTTCGCCAAAGGCGGACGCATCACGTTCGGTCGTTTCATCGCGTTCGATGTCAGTGAACGGTCCGGCAATTCCGTCCGAAGATTGAATCCGATAACGCACTCCGCCAACCGACGACCAACTCAAGACCATCGTCCCCGATTGCAATTTAGCGTCGATAATCTGGAAACGGGAGGTGGCTTCGTTGGGATTTGTTGCGGCAACGTATTCGTCAAGATTGCTTTGGCCATCGGCATCTTCATCCGCATTGGAGTCGGCGATGCCGTGCAAGCTTTTCCATGTTTCAAAATCATTTTTTCCTTTCGGGTTGCCCGACATGGCGAAGCCGGACGGCGCGGCCACGGTATCAAGTTGCGACGCGGTCAACGCGCGATTGTCGAATTTGACCCGCGCCAGAAATCCGGTGAATGGATTGGCACCGTCGGGATCTGAACCCACTGTGATCGCGGAACTCGTCCGATAGCCCGCGCCTCCCGTGTAGGCAACGGTCGCTGAGAGCGCACCATCAATATAATATTTCATATTTGCGCCATCGGTGTGAACCACCGCGACGTGATGCCAAAGTCCGTCGTTGGGCAACGCAGCGGTGGACGCAATGTCCTGAACCTTGAACGCCGTCGTGTGCAACGTGCGATTGGTGTTGATCGAAAATGAGAAGCCCGGTTGGCGGTCGTATTGGAAAAGAATCGCGCGTTGGGTCGGCGCATAATTAACGGCTACTTTCACCCACGCCTGCAAGGTGTAGTTGTCGTTCACGCCATTGGTGCCGATGATTTGTTTTGTATCCGTCACGGTGAGTTTTTTGCTTCCGTTAAACCAAAGTGAATATTCTCCCGGCAATCCGCTGGGCGTATTCGTGTTCCACGTCGGAGCGCCGGTACCCAAAGTGCCTTTGAGTCCGCCCACGGAATCGAGCACGTTCGTGCCGGTGCCTTCATCGCAGCGCAGATAAAAACCGCTCGCAAGATTCGTGGTGATATTCAGATGAAATTTCGAAACGATGCCGTAATGGTCGGATTTTTCCAAGCCGAGCGCGACGAAGGCATTGGTCGGCGTCAGGGTGTTTCCTTTGACTCTCCAGATGTAATCGATGCGCGCCGCCGTCGGACCGGGACAAGGAACCGTGCGACCCAGACTGCCATCTCCCGCCTCCAGCCAGATGTCTTCCCACTCCAGTTCCATGCGCGCATGAGTTGCTTTATCGGGAGTCTCGTTGAAATCGCCGGAAATTATGGTTGGAAAAACTTCGTCTTGGACCCATGTGTTAAAATTCGTGACGCACATCAAACGCTCTGTGTTGTCGGAACGAAAATCCAGATGCGTTGACCAAAACGAAACGAATTTGCCTTTCACATCCACGATGGTTTTGAGCAAGCCGCGTTGTTCATTGGAACCAATATTGGGAAGTAAAATATGTTCACGATACAAAACCGGAAACTTGGAAAGAATGGCATTACCACTTTCGTCATTCCCCGGCAGTGTCGACATGTTGTTGCTGAAGACACAGGTGTAACCGGTCTTGTTGGAATATTCTGCAGGCAGATCTTTGTTATTGCTGCGGTCACGAAAACGATCCACTTCGTTCATGCCAACGATGTCGATATTGTTGTTCGTGATGTATTGGGAAGTGGTGGTCGTGTCGCTCACGCCGTTGTGCATTCCGAAATGAACGTTGTAATGCATCACTTTGAAAACCGTGTTGGTGGCAGAAGGGTTGTAAACATGCAGCGCAACGAGACCAGAAGTGTGTGTGATTCTGGCGGCTAATCCCGAGGCAAGGCCGGAGCCTGAGATCGTCGGCGTGGTGTTGAACAAACCAGATCGTGAACCCGTGTGAGTTATGAGAGCGTAGGTTCCCAGGTTGAGCGCGCCGCCCGTGACGTTCACGGTGGCGACGCAATTGTTCAACGTGATATTTCCATCCACATCCAATCTGCCGATCATACCGCTCCCGCCGTTGGCGTTGAGGACGAATTGCGCGCCGGAATTCCAGGTCACGTTGCCAATGACTTCGGCTTTTCCGGAAGTGGATTTGCATTCGAGCGTTTTGCCACTCGCCAGACTGAAGGTGATTCCAGAAACATCTAACGTCGCCCCGCTGTTGATGGAACAACTGGAACTCGCAATCGATCCTCCCGAAGCCACGGTCAATTGACCGGCGTCGATTGTGGTCAATCCACTGTGGGTATTTGCTCCCGACAACGTCATCGTTCCTGAACCTTTTTTTACCAGATTTCCCGTGCCGGAAATGACTCCCGAAAACGTGCTCGCGCTGGCATCACCGACGGTCAATGTCCCTGCGCCCAACGCAATTTGACTCGCCACGCTCGAACTCGAAACCGACGCCACTGTTTCACCGAAACCATTCAGATCGAAAAGCCCGCTCGCAGAGATGGTCACCGTCGCAGAATCAGGAATTTGATTCGCGGCGTTCAATCGCAAAACATCCGCGCCCGCGTCATCGCCCACTGTGACGTTGCCTGAAACAGCATTGATCCCCGCAGTTTTCGCGAGCGACAACGTTCCCGCATTAAGGAAGGCGTTGCCGGAATAAGTGTTCGCACTCGCGCCAGAAAGTTGGAGAACGCCACTGCCGTCTTTAGTCAGAGAACCGCTGGCAATCGCGCCGCTGATCGTCGTGTTTCCGCCGCCGCCCACCGTGAGACTTTGCGCGCCGCCGACACCGCCGCTGATGGTGAGTGTGCCGGAATCAGAATGAATTCTCGCCGCGCTCCCGATCGTCACTGCGCCGCTCCAGGAATTATCGCCATTGATATTTCGCAGCGCTCCGCCGGAACTAATGCCGCCTCCGTTCACGGTCAAAGTTTTGCCCGCGACCGCAATTCCTCCGCCTAATTCCAGAGCCGCGCCGCTGCCCACAATTGTTGAACCCGACGATCCGAGAGCCGCTGCGTTTTGCAAATTCACCACGCCCGCGTTGATCGACGCCGTTCCGCTAAAACTGTTCGCGCCACTCAAGGTCAACGTGCCTGCGCCTTGTTTCGTCACATTGCCAGTGCCAGAAATACTTCCCGCAAATGCGCTGGCGCTCGCGGCGTCAACCGTCAATGTGCCGATACCCAATGCAACCTGACTGTTGGCGCTGGCGCTGGAAACCGAGGCGACCGTTTCGTTGAATCCGTTCAAATCAAATAAACCGCTACTGGAAATATTGATGACGGACGAATCGGGAATTTGATTCGCCGCATTCAAGCGCAACACATCCGCGCCCGCGCCGTCGCCCAGAGTGACATTGCCCGCGATCGCGTTGACGCCTGCGGTTTTCGCGAGAGACAAGACTCCCGCATTCACCATCGTGCCGCCGGAAAAAGTGTTCGCACTCGCGCCCGAAAGTTGAAGCGTTCCGGCATCGCTCTTGGTCAAACTGCCCGTGCCGCTGATGGTTCCGCTGATCGTCGTGTTCCCCGCGCCGCCTGCGATCAAATTATTCGCGCCGCCAGTGATCGTTCCGCCAAGAGTCAGCGTGCCGGCATCCGATTGAAGCCGCACCGCGCCACCGAGAGTCAGAGGGGAATTCAACGCACTGTTGCCCGTGCTATTTGTAATCGCGCTGCTGACAGTCAACGCATTTCCATAAAGCGCGAATCCGCCGTTGTTAAATTTCAAACACGGAACGCTCAATCCGCTCAGGTCATTCGTACTCGTCTGGCGAGTGGTGCCGTTGAAGGTCAACGCGCCTCCGCTCACCGGAACTGCTCCGCCCCAATTGGCAGCGGTGTTCCAATTCCCATTCGCGCCTGCGCCAGTCCAAGTGCGAGAGCCTGAATTCCACGTGACGGAAAAGTTATCATAAAAAACATTCCCCGTGGTGTTGGGCGCCTGGTCGAACGCGAAATAACGTTCCGTTCCATCGAAACGAAATCGATTGAGCACAGCCGCGTCGGTGGACGTGTCGTAAATCCAGGTGCTGCCGTTGTTGATCGAAACTTGAATGCGAGAATTATAATTCGCGCCGCTTTCCGCACCGGCATCCGTCACGCGAATCAAAAAATCAATCATCGTTGCGACAGTGCCCGCTCCCGTTGTCGTCAGAACCGCGTTGAGATCGCCCGTCCCGTCGGTGGTCGCGGTGCCGTTGAACGATCCCCGGTCAATCCGTTTTTGAATCGTGTAAAAAGTATTGCCGCTGCTCGCGCGATAAAGTTGCAATGCGAAATCCATGTTGTTGATGTCGCCTTCCACCGTCGCTAATCCGAGCGAAAAACGCGGATTGCCGGTGGCGTCGTTTCGCAAGCCGATTTTAACATCGTAACTCATCGGATTCGCTGGCGTCGCGTAGGCCGTTCCGAGCGCTGGACCAAAATCAAACGGCGTGGAACCGTTCGCAGAAATTGTGAAACGTCCAATCGTGTTTCCGGTGGTGACGCGCGCGCGACTGCTGTTGATGTCATACGCGCTCGCGGGCCGAGTGGTGACGGTGTGCAAATAACGCAGGTTCGAGATCGTCGAACCGGTCAAGCGCGTCGTCGGCGGATTGATTCCCGTATTGACTCCCGCGTTCAAACCGAAACCTGTTCCTGAGGTAGTGACGTTGTAAGTGTCACTGATAATCGTGGTCGCGCCCGTGGCAGATTTTTCCGCCATTAGGCCAACCAACAGACCGGTCAACAGGGTAAATTTATTGAGCTTTTTCATCGGAGGGTTTTTGTAGGTTTATGAATTAACGGATTTCATCCGTTGGGTTTGCTGTGGGTCGCTGAGACAAGAGCAAAGATCCGGGCGGCTGTGAATACCCGCAAATTAGGGGTGGGATTAAAAAGGGGTGAGATCAGAGAGAAAGATTGATGGAGTGCGACGGCACGACGTCGCTTTTCCTACACGGTCTCAAAAGTGGAAACGTTCGGGATTTTTGACCGTGCAGCCAAAGCGGAGACATGTCTCCGCAATCCAAACGCTCGCTCGCGATTCCAGCTTACGGTCGAGATAAATATTTTGGAGATCCGAACACGGTTTCTTTGTCGCCCTGTTCTTTCATCCAATCTCGAACCGCACCGCGCATTTTCGCGAGTTTCTCGGCATGAACGGAATCTTTCGCGAGATTTTTTTGTTCCAAAGGATCTTTCTCCAAATCATAAAGTTCCTCGGCGGGCCTCTGTTGATAACGACGCACCTTGCGCGCGGCGTCCCGGTTTGTTTTGGCCTTTTCCACCCAGCTTTTCCAATAAGCGATGTCATTCGTGGCTTCGGTCACGTGCGATGTGAATTTGAATTCAGGATGAAGATTCAGAATGTATTTCCAACGATCATCCCGCATGGAACGCGACGGATAAACATTGTGGTTTCCATCGCCGCTATGCGTGGTGAAAATCATATCCCGGTGAACCTTGGTTTCGCCCAAAAGCACTCCTTTGAAAGATCCACCGTCTATTTTTTGCGGAACCTTTCCACCAGCAAGTTCAACCAGCGTGGGCAGAATATCGACCCACGAAACCATTGCCTCCGTGCGCGTTCCGGCCGAAATTTTTCCCGGCCAAACGACCATCATCGGTGTGCGAATCCCGGCGTCATAAAGATTCCATTTTCCGAAAGGCCATTGCGCGCCGTGATCGCTGGAGTGTAGGAACACGGCGTTGGTGCCGAACTTTTTTCGGGTAAGATCATAGACTTGGCCCAGCTCAGTATCCATTCGGCTAATCGCGGCGTAATAACGCGCCCGCATCTGACGCGTCAGCGGTGTCTCCACCTGGTTCTTTGGAATTTCGATGGCGGACAAATCTTTGGCGTCGTCCGCTTTCGGCCACGGGACGTGCGGCCAATTGGAGCCGACGAAAAGGCAAAGCGGTTTATCACTCTTGCGTTGCTCCAACCATTTCAGAGCTTCAGGGATCGCCAAATAATCGAAGCCGAAATCAACAGTGTGTTTGTAGTGCGACACTTTGCCAAAGGCGACGACTTCGTATCCAAGCTCCTGGAGATAGGCCGGTAATTTTTTGAGAGCTGCGTTGGGTTTGCTGTGATTGGCTTCGGCACCATTTCTAGGGCATCAAACCGGTGAGCATCGCCGCGCGACTCGGCGCGCAGGCGGGCGAAGCGATGAAAGCGCGATTGAAAGTTAAGCCGTCCGCCGCCAGACGTTCCATGTTTGGAGTTCGTAAATCTTTCGCACCATAAACCGAGGAATCCAGCAGGCTGTGATCATCCGAAAGAAAAATGACCAGATTCGGTTTCGAGCCAGAAGCGGCCAGAGAATGGAAAGTTGCAGAGGCGAAAATTGCCAACAAGAGGAGAACGTATCGTTTCATTGAAATTTCTGACGTGGACTGGATTGGATTAAACCGAAATCAGGTTCTGTTTCGATTCTCGCACGGGTTTCAGTAATTGATATTTTTGGACTGAAGTTGAGGAACGCGCAGGTCAACCTCGTCGGCGAGATCCGAGTAGGCTGTGTATAACGACAAAAAATGCTGACGCAATTTCGGCTCGGAATACGAGGACACACTTCCATCACATAACGACATCACG
>JBBQAX010000005.1:0-38880 GCA_038316905.1 Verrucomicrobiota bacterium
AACGGGATTCATTTTGAAGCGTTGACCTACGTCAGTGTGGATCCGACAAATATTTCACTCGTTTTGAATGGGACTGATGTTTCCAGCCAGTTGATCTTCACCGGAAGTCCGACGAATTATTCCGTCGCCTACAACAGTTTGCTGCCCGACCAGGAATACACCATGACCATCAGCGTGACGAATCCAGCCGGAGTCGCAACATTGAGCAGGATCTTTTATACGGCCACCACTCCATTTGTGCTTTATGACTCACAGAGTTTCGCAGACGACACATTGTATCCTTTGGGTGCTTTGACCGGCGTCACTCACGGACGAGGAACTTGGATACCGCACATCAACGAACCAGCGCAGATCGTTGAGGCTGGTGGAACACAAGGAAAGGTGTTGGAACGACCTAGCACGGGTGCATCACGGGCCGATTTTCTTAGCTTTCCGCCGGTCTCATCCGGAACCATCACGATGGAATTTGATACGTTCGTTTCATCAACGGTGAGCCGGACGATTGATATTTGTCTCCAACCCACGACCGGCGGAACCGCGATGGCCAGCTTCCTCGCCTGGGGTGAAATCACGGGCAAGCTCACGTATTTCGATAATGTAAACTGGCTGCCAATTTCTGATCTGCAAAGCGACTGGCATCATGTCAAAATCGTGAACTATCTGAGCGGCACGGCCGCGGGAAGGTTCGACGTATTCGTGAATGGAGTTGCGGTCGGACAGAAGCTTCGCTGGCGCAATGCAACAGTTGGTTCTGCTTTTAACCAGTTCCGTATCCAGACGCAAAATACAGCCGGGCTGTTTGAATACGGGCGGCTGGATAATCTTGTCATCACGGCGACTCCGGAAGATCCCAACGCAGTTTTGCCTCCTACAATTGTCAATGTCACCCCGGCCGACGGTTCGATAATTCGCCCTCAAGACGGCATTCATTTTGAAGTCGATTCGCTGCTCCCCATCACAGGCACGAACGTAACGATGACTCTCAATGGAGTCCCAGTTGACTTGACGATTACAGGCACGTCCAACCACCTCTTTGCTTCTTACACCCAATTGAACGTGGGAAATCAACTCGTCGAGATTCAGGCGAACAATCCTGAAGGAACGACAACGCTGAACTTCTCGTTCATCGCCACAGATGAGGCATGGTTGGTTCACCCTTCAGACGGCTGGGTTGCACCGTGGGAATGGAACGGCGGAAAACCTGAATTGCAATCGGCGCTGCCGCTGGATGGCGCTGGCCCCTATGTGCGACACGGCACCAGCGGAGGTTTTCGCAATGCCATGCGACAATATCAATCCGGCGTAGTGGACATCAACAAAGCCCACTATATCCGCTGGAAGTTCCGGCTCTCCGATCCTGATTTCGCCAACAGCTTCAGCGTTTTCAATGATCGGGTCCACTTTTTCGCTCACCCCGTCAGTCGTCTAGCAGGAAGCACCACCACCGGCAACAGTTGGGCCATCCTGGCGGCGGGTGGGCCGAACGGTGATGCGATTGGTGGAAAAACGTTCTGGGTGTTCGACAACATGCAAGGCAACGGAACCTTCAACCTGGCGAACCATGTGGATACCCTTCTGCCATTGGTGCCGGATCACATTTATTCTTTTGAAGTCCTGGTGCATCCCGAAGATTTGACTTACTCAGTCAAAATTGTGGACGAAACCAGCGGAGGTTCCTTTACCAGCAGTGCGCCGCATAAATTCCGTGATCTTTCTGGTGCGACTCACACCTTTCTTCACTTCGGCCTTCAAGCGAGTGCCGCCGGTGATGTGCGCTCATTTGATCTCGATTCGGTCTCCGTGGTTCAAGGGACTGTTCGTGTGACGTTGCTCAATCCGCAACGCACCGGCAATACGTTCACGTTTTCGTTCGCGACGCAGGCCGGTCTCACCAACGTGGTGCAATACCGTGATTCGCTCTCGACGGGAACTTGGCAACCGCTGCAAACCATCATCGGGGATGGCACGACCAAGACTGCGACGGACTCGAATCCATCGGCGGACACGCGTTTCTACCGAGTGATTACGCAATAACGGCGAAACGTTTTAGAACGGCAACCGATGATGTGCGCATCTCGGTTGCCGTTTTTCATTTAAGGAGCTGCACGGACAATTCCGAAAAAATGCCACCGCAAGTTCATAATTCGTCTTCCCGCTCGGCGTAAAACAATTGGTAGGCGCGATCGTAATCGGCTTCTGGAACCAGCACTTTCGCGAGCCGATTTAGATCGTCCTCATCCAAAGGTAGATCGGGGTTTTCAAATTCCTGCGTGGCAATGATGCCGTGCTTTTCCAGCATCATGACGAGCATTTCGACGTTGATGATCGGTCCCGTGTAAAACAGCTTCACGATGCTTTAATACTGACGTGAGCGGCTTCCTGAACGCGTTCCAAAATCACATCGGCGATATGCGGTTCATTTCCAATACTCGCGGAATACCAGAGGCGTTTTCCATCTTTCTCCGTGGGATTGCGCCATGTCGGTTGTCCGGCTTTAAAACGTTCCTGAACGATGCGCTGTGGTTGACCGAGCATCACCGGGATGTCCTCAAAAGAGTGTAATCCATCGCTGATGAAGAACGGTACCATCACGATGTTTTTGGTTTGCGCGAGTTGGTAACATTCGCCAATGCGCGGCTCTTCTTCCATGAAGACAGCGTGAACTTCAGCGTAAATTTTCATGGCGCGGATCAATGCAACCTGATGCTCAATAGCTTTGCGGGAATTCTCATTTGCGCTCGTGCCATGTCCGGCGATGAACAGCGTGGTTTCGCTCGGCTTCGGCTGGCGTGGAAATGGGAATTTCTCAACGACTTCTTTGGCTCGGGCCAGCAAAACGGTGGTCATCGAATCATGCGTTCCGACTGGTCCGCAGTAGAAAAGGGTTTGCCCGCCGCGTGTTTCAACGAGGGGAAAACATCGAACATCCAACATCGAACGCTGAACATCGAAACCCAATTCGCGCGGTATCACTTCCTCGGTGAAATAACCTTCACTGATGAAAAGCGGAACGATGAAGACCCGTTTCGCGATAATCCCGCGCAAAACCTGAGCGAGATACGGCTCTTGTTTCCAGAATGTTTCCTGCACTTGCGCGAAGATTTTGCGGCGTCGCAATTCGTCGGCGTGTTGATAGGTCGGTGTGGCGGAATAAGCGTTCAAGGTGGAGCCGTGCCCCACCAAAACTAAAGCGGCGTCTGAAAAGTTTTCACTCACGCTGAAATAAAGCACCAAGGCGCAAGGAGACAAGGCGGAATTGTTCGGGTAGCACCTGTCTCCGGCGGGTGCGAAGTCACAAACTTCGATGTTCAGCGTTCGCTGTTTTGAAATTTTTGATTCGCGAACAGCGAACACTGAACATCCAACATCGAATTAAGAAACGCCCTCGCACCCGCCGGAGGCAGGTGCTACCCGATTCAAATTCACGCGCCAATTTGGATTTTCCAATTGCCCCAATGAGTCCGGCTGTTTACCAATATTGGCACATGTCCAAACTTTCTTTTTTACTAGCCGGTTTTTTCACGCTTTTTTGCGTCACAATTCAAGCCCAGGTTCCGGAATGGATTTGGCACAACAATGACGGCAAGGAGCCGACGAATAATGAAGTTCGATACTTTCGTAAAACTTTTTCTGTAGATCGCAAACCGGAGTCCGCGACGCTGGCGATTGCTGCCGATGACGAAGCGGAAATCTGGGTGAACGGCAAACGGCAAGGCGACGTGAAGGGTTGGAACAACGCCGTTCGCATGAAGATCAAACCAATCAAGGAGGGAGAAAATGTGATCGCGATTCGTGGTCTGAGCGGCGGCGGCGAAGCGGCAATCCTTGCCAAGCTGGAAATCAATTTTGCCCAAGGGAAAACATCAGTCGTGGTCAGCGATACGACTTGGAAATCTTCCGCCGCAGGAGGCGAAGGTTGGCAGGCTGTCGAATTGTCCGATGCAAACAGTTGGTCCGCCGCAAAGAGCAAAGGAAAACTCGGCGTCGCTCCGTGGGGCGATGTGATGAAAGCGGCGGAAGCAACCCGCGCAGAAGATTTAATCGTGTTGCCCGGCTTCAAAGTGGAACTGCTTCGCTCCGCGCAACCCGGCGAAAGCTCCTGGATTTGTATGACCACGGATGACAAAGGTCGTTTGATTATTTCGCCGCAACAAGATGATGTCCCGCTCTCGCGCGTAACGCTTTCCAAGTCTGGGAAAATTGAAAAATGGGAATCGATTCCGGCTCCGGTGCGTCAGGCGATGGGTTTGCTCTACGCGCATGACAGTTTGTATTTGAACGGACATGGGCCGCAGGGAACGGGGTTGTATCGGCTGATCGATGCGAACAAGAACGATCAATTTGACGCGGACGAAGTTCACTTTCTCAAAAAGATTCCAGGCGAAGGCGAACACGGTTATCACGCGCTGGTTCTCGGGCCGGACAAAATGATCTACATGATGAACGGCAACCACACGAAATTGCCGGAAGGAATTTCGGAAACATCGCCACATAAAAATTACGATGAAGATTTTCTGCTGCTACGCCAGTGGGATGCGGGCGGTCACGCGGTAGGCATTCTTGCACCGGGCGGTTACATCGTTCGCACCGATGCCGAAGGGAAAACGTGGGAACTGATGCTGGCTGGTTTCCGTAATGCGTATGATTTCGACATCAATGAAGATGGGGAATTTTTCGCGTTCGACAGCGACATGGAATGGGAATGGGGCATGCCGTGGTATAAACCGACCCGCATTTTGCACGCAGTGAGCGGCGCGGATTTTGGCTGGCGTTCCGGCAGCGCAAAATGGCCTGCCTATTATGCGGATGGCTTGCCAGCGGCGGTGAACATCGGTCTTGGTTCGCCAACCGGTGTAAAGTTTGGGACGAAAAGCAATTTCCCGGAAAAATATAAAAAGGCGCTTTACGCGATGGATTGGTCCTATGGCCGCATCGTCGCCGTTCATCTGGAACCGAATGGCGCGAGTTACAACGCCACATTCGAGAACTTCGTCAAAGGCAAGCCGCTGAACGTGACTGACATGGAATTCGGCAAAGATGGCGCGATGTATTTCACGACGGGCGGTCGCGGGACGCAGGCAGGTTTGTATCGCGTGACGCACAGTGGTTCAGAAAAGGAAACGAAGATTACGAAGGCTGAAAAGGACGGAGCAAAAGCGCGGGCGCAACGGCGCAGTTTGGAAAAGTTTCACGGCAAAAAAGATCCGAAAGCGGTTAGCACCGCGTGGCCTTTCTTGAAGAGCGAAGATCGCTGGCTCCGTTATGCAGCGCGCATCGCCATCGAAGCCCAGCCGGTTTCTGAATGGAAAGATCGCGCGATCAATGAGAAAAACCCGCAAGCCGCGCTGACGGCGCTGTTGGGCTTGGCGCGCGTTGGCGGAAAAGAAACGCAAAATGATTTACTGAAAGCGTTGGGTAAATTTCCTTTGAGCAATCTGAACGAAACGATGAAGTTGGAGAAACTTCGCGTCATTCAACTCAGCTTTATTCGCCAGGGCAAACCAGCGCCTGAACTCGCCAAAGTCGCGATTGAAAAACTCGATGCGCAATATCCCGCCAAGACGGAACGGTTGAACCGCGAGCTTTCTCAATTGTTGATTTATCTCGAAGCGCCCGGCGTGGTGGAAAAGACGTTGACGCTTGTGGATAAAGCGAAAACGCAGGAGGAACAGATCCATTACATTTTCCATCTCCGCACACTGAAGAGTGATTGGACGATGGCGCAACGCGAAAAATATTTCAGTTGGTTTCAATGGGCGCAACAAAGCGGCAAATCCGAGGTGACCTATCCGCAAGGTTCTGCCTACACGGTCTGGGAAGATCAGGCGAAAGCGGGCGAACGTCATCCGCCTGAATTGATCCAATGGTTCAAAGATGTGGGCCGCGATTACGGCGACGGCGCTAGCTACGGCAAGCAATTGGAACTGATGCGCAAGGAAGCGGTTGCGAATCTTTCTGAAGGCGAGAAGAACCAATTGGCGCAGATCATCAATCAAAAAATCGGGGACGCTGCACCGAAAGTTCCGGTGAAAGAACGCGCCTTCGTCAAAGAATGGTCGATGGGCGATTTGGATTCTGCGCTCGATGGCGTTGCCAAAGGTCGGAATTTTGCGAGCGGCAAAGCGGCCTTCAATGATGCCCAATGTCTGGCGTGCCATCGGTTCGGAAACGAAGGCGGTTCCGTTGGCCCCGAACTCACGGCGGCTTCCAGCAAATATTCCCGCCGCGACATTTTGAGTTCGATCCTCGAACCTTCAAAAGTGGTTTCCGAACAGTATCAAAATTTCACCGTCACGAAAAAGGATGGCGACGATTTGACCGGACGCATCGTCGATGAAAACGAGGAGAAAATCGTGATGCAACTCAATCCGTTTACCTCGGATCGCACGGACGTGAAGAAATCAGAAATCGCCAGTCGCACCGCCGCCAAGTTTTCGCCGATGCCCGAAGGTTTGGTGAATAATCTGACGAAGGAAGAGGTTCTCGATCTACTCGCTTACATCGAAGCGATGGGCAAAGGGAACGCGGCAAACTTCAAGAAATAACAACGGATGAAGCTGATGCGGAATCTCATCAGGAACGCGCTGCGGACTTGCCTTTTGCTTTGCACCGCCGTTGGCATGTCGGCGGAACGGCCCAACATCGTTTTCATTCTTTCTGATGATCAGGGGATGAATGATGTGGGCTGTTACGGAAGTGAAATCCCGACGCCGAACATTGATGCCATCGCCAGGAACGGAGCGAAGTTTGAATCGTATTACGTCGCATCGCCCGTTTGCACTCCGTCGCGTTTCGGTCTGCTGACCGGAAAATATCCAAATCGTTCCCAGGATAATCTCCTCGGGGCGTTGATGTTTCTGGCTGAGCGCGATGATAATCGTGGCATTCGTTCGCATGAGAAAACGATTCCTGAAGTTTTAGGGAAAAGCGGATACCGCACCGCCTTGATCGGAAAGTGGCATCTCGGACATGGAGCACAGCATTTTTTTCCGAACCAGCATGGCTTTGATTATTCCTACGGCACGAGCGGGGGCGCGGTGGATTATTTCACGTTGAAATACGGTGAAAGGGCGGACTGGTATCGAGATGGAAAACGTGTCGAAGAAAACGGTTACTCCACTGATCTGATCACGCAAGATGCCGTTCGCTACATCAAACAACAAAAATCAGAAAAGCCGTTTTTCCTTTATCTTGCCTACACCGCGCCACACTACGGAAAAGGTTGGGATGAACTCACGAAGAAGCCGACGAATATCCTTCAGGCAAAGGAGGAAGATCGCGAAAAATTTGCTCACATTGCAGACGCTGGCCGTCGTGAATTCGCTGGAATGGTTTCGGCGATGGATCAGGGGATCGGCCGCGTGACGGCAGAGTTGAAGAGACAGAAACTAGATCGAAACACATTGGTAATATTTACCTGTGACAACGGAGCTGATCCACGTTATGGCGGAAGCAACAAACCGTTTCGCGGGCAAAAGAACCAGTTGTTTGAAGGTGGAATCCGTGTCCCGTGCGTTGCTCAATGGCCAGGAAAAATCAAACCAGGTTTGGTGATTGGCGATCCAGTGACCGCTTTGGACTTCTTTCCCACATTTTGTGATTTAGCTGGTGTTAAAACGAAGGGACTTGCATTCGATGGGAACAATATTGCGTCGCTGCTGTTTAAAAATAAATCGATGCAGCAGCGTGATCTCGTCTGGTTAACGCCCACAGCAAACGCTCTTCGCCGCGGACCCTGGAAATATTTTGAGAACGCCAAAGAAGAAATGCTGTTCAATCTCGCCGCAGACCCCGAGGAAAAAAACAATCTCGCTGACACGAAACCCGAGTTGCTCGCGGAATTGAAGGCGGCTCATCAGAAAGTAACATCCACATTTCCAGCTAAACCGACCGCACCCTGATTTTCGCTTGCGGACGTTTTCCCAACCGCGTTCAATCGCTAAAATTTGCACACTAACTCTTAATAAATATGGCCTACACAAACGTCACCCAACTCAAGACCGTTAAAAACAAAGTCCAAAAATCCGTCGAAGCTGCGCTGGGCGAAACCGGCGGTTTGCTCCGCCTCGCCCCAAACTGGGTGCCGCGCTCGTTTCTGCAACCGGGACTGCGCATCAAGCTTCATCCTGACGATACCTATGCTTACGGTTTGAACCGCGGGGGCATCGACGAACGTTGGTTTGCTTCCACCACTCCGACAGCCAACGAAGGTCGTGCTGCGGATGAAGGTTTGAGCTACTGCGTCGTCGGCAAAGAACGTTTCACACTGCAACAAGCCGTCGCTGAATGTGGTGCAACCATCATCGGCAATTCGATCTGGAAAAAATATAAAAAATGGCCGGTCTATTCCAAATTCTTCGACAACATGGGGCCGATTCCGCATCACATGCATCAGTCGCAGAAACAGGCGAAACTCGTCGGACAGGAAGGCAAACCGGAATCGTATTATTTCCCGCCGCAACACAACAATGTCGGCAATAATTTTCCTTACACGTTCATGGGTTTTGAACCGGGCACGACCAAAGCGCAGGTTCGCAAGTGTTTGGAAAATTGGAACAAAGGCGACAACGGCATTCTCGATTTGTCCAAAGCGTATCGCCTGAAAGTCGGTTCCGGTTGGCTGATCGATCCTTGCATTCTTCACGCACCCGGTTCGCTCTGCACTTACGAACCGCAATGGGGCAGCGACGTTTTCGGCATGTATCAAAACCTGGTGGAAGGCCGCGAAGTGCCGTGGTCACTCCTCGTCAAAGACATGCCCAAGAGCAAACACAAAGATCTGGATTTCATCGTGGACCAACTGGATTGGGAGAAAAACGTGGACCCGAATTTCAAAGACAATCATTACCTTGAACCAGTCCCCGTCGCCGACACGCGCAGCGAAGGATTTGTCGATCGCTGGATCGTTTACGGCAAAGTGGACAACGAACAACTGTTCACCGCGAAAGAATTGACCGTCGATCCCGGTCAGGTCGCCACCATCAAAGACAACGGAGCCTACGGCCTGATCTGCGTCCAGGGCATCGGCAAAATTAACGGTCAACCGCTTAACTCACCGAAGTTGATTCGCTTCACTGAATTGACCGAAGATGAATATTTCTGCACGGAAGACGGCGCGAAACGCGGCGTGACTTTCGAGAACACGAGCGAAACCGAACCGCTCGTCGTCCTCCGCTACTTCGGGCCCGAAGTGAATCCCGACGCACCGCAAATGGGCGCGTATCGGAAGAATAAATTCTGAGACAGAGTAGCTCTCGAACGAAAAAAGCTAGAGGCGGGATACTTTCCGCCTCTAGCTTCTGCTGGAGAACCTGCGCTTTTTAGCTTGGCACTTTTGCGACCTCGGCAGAGGATTGTGCCATGAAATCCTCCGCAGCCAGTCGGAAAGTTTCCACGTCCACACCTCGTCAAAAAACCTCAAGAAGGTCACTCGGCAAGATTCATCCCGTCATAATCTATCCGTTTCGCCAGACGAAAGGTTACGAAGATTTGCATCAACTTTATGATTTGATTGCGCGCCTGGCCAACGCGCCGGGGATCTATGCGC
This sequence comes from Verrucomicrobiota bacterium, assembly GCA_038316905.1. GTDB lineage: Bacteria > Verrucomicrobiota > Verrucomicrobiia > Limisphaerales > CANJXF01 > CANJXF01. Next base: position 9,548 of record JBBQAX010000005.1, read on the forward strand.
GCCCGATCACGGTCATGGATCGCAAAACTTTTTTGGCCAACCGGCACAGCAAACCTTTTAATAAATTTCGCGACAAGGTCGTTGCTCCTGTTTCCGAAATTCTGGATGCGTGGTGCGTGGACACTTGTCAGATGTGGTATTCGGGTCTGGGCATGGCCTACGAACGGGGCGGACCAAACGATGTTTATTGGTTAATTCCGGGGGATTTCAATTACGGGAGCGCGGTGGGTCATGAGGTGTTGAGCCGGTTGCACGATCTCCCGGAGATCTGCGCCGAGTTGGAACAGGATGTTTGCATCGGCGAAATTGCAACCGATCACAACAACCCTAAGCAATTGATCGATACCTACGGCACGTTCGCTTTGCTCTACAATTGGTTTCCTGGTGAGGGACAGGAAATCCGCGAATACACCGAGCGGCCCCGCTCAGAATTTTTTGCCATGCGCCATTCGTTCCTCGGCGAGATGCTCAATCGCCGTTGGTACGCTTATGAACAAACCGTCGTGACACTTCTGCACGCCGTGTTTGATAAAAAACGGATCAGCCGCTTTTCCGTCGGACACGTTTCCGATTTGCCGGAGGGGCGAGAAAGCATCAGTTCGGCGATGCAACAAGTGGATCGCACCGAGCGCGTTCTTAAAAATCTTTGGAGCGAGCGCAACCAACATCTTCCCGATTGGAACAAGCAATACCGCGTTCTGGAAGCGAAGTCGGACGAGGTGCGGCGGAGTGCGATGACATTTCTAGAAAATTTATTAACGTGATGCGCGAGCGTGCGGTAAGATTGAACAATTGGGAATTTCCGTTCCTGAATTTTCTAAATGAACAAACATAATGCGCATAACATGCGCTCCGTTAATTTCGTTTGCGACGCGCCGCAGGCTCAATCCGTGACTTTGATTGGGGATTTCAATAACTGGAACCCCCATTCCCATCCGATGAAAAAGCAGGCCGACGGTGCGTGGTTGCTCCGCCCGGAATTGAAACACGGACATCATCGCTACGCTTACCTTGTCGATGGTGTATTGACTCTGGACCCTCGCGCGATGGGTGTTACCCGCAACGACAAAGACCAGCGTGTCGCGCTGATCGCGGTCAGTTAAAGCGCACCCGGTAGAACGCGCGATTTGTGTTCACGGGAATCACAATGCTGGTTCCGCTCGTGGTCGCAAATGGAGCGAACTGGTTGGAAGAAAGATCCGTGGCGCGCTCGATCTGATAAGGAGGATTTCCGCCACTCCACTGCAATGTAATGTTTGTGCCGTTGCGGTCCACCTGCATTCGGATCATTGGCGCAACGTTGATTTTCACCGCATCGTAAGCCACGGAATGAATCCCGTCGTCCGCGCTGATCATCAACGTGTAAGTGCCGGGCAAATCAAAGATCACCGTCGTATTGGCTTCGTTGCTGTTCCCGAAAATCACGTTGCCCGGCCCGGAATAAAGTTTCCACTGAGTCGAAAGCGGAGCGGTGTTCGTATAATCAATCGCGCCTTGCAATGTCGCGGCGACACCCGGCGCGACCGTTTGATCCGCACCCGCATTCACAATCGGCTGACCCGGGGAACGCGGACCGCCCTGTGCGCCGGTGGTTTGGATCACTTCGAAATTTGTAAGGTTGATCGAGGAAAGATGGCTGAAAGCGCTTTCGGAGAAACGTGGATCAGGCGCAACGGAAATGGAGAAAAATCCGCCGTTGTCCGCCACAATTGCGCCATATTTTTTCAGCGCGCGAAGAACTGCTTTCTCTTCGATCGTCCAAGTGCCTGGAATGACAAAGTCTGATTTGAGCCGGAGTCGCTGACCCATGGCGGGAATGTTGTAACTGCTCGCGGGATTTGTGGAAGCGTAGTGCGTCGCGGGATAAATGTATTCACGCCGCGTCTTGCGAACGATCAGACGAATCGCGTGCTCCACCATTCCGCGCTGGCATTCGTCGTAGCGCACGAGTCCGGCGAACATCGAAAGCCCCGCTGCATCTGCCGAAGTCCAACCCGCTGGACGCAACGAATTATTCGTCAGGCTAAACTTCGCGCCATTTGACGCATGCCAGTTGGTCTGGCCGTTCGTGATGACGAGAAGTGATTGCCACGTTTCCCACAGGTTCCCGGTGCCCGGTTGCACAATAATAGAATGACGATCTCCGCCCGTGTCGTTGATGTCGCGTTGCCAATCGAACAATGAAAGCGATCCGGTTTCGCGCGGCCATTGTTCTACGGGCATGTTTGTCGGAATGGGATACGGGCTGGGATCGGATTCGTTGCCGTAAACATCGAACGTGATCGGCACGAGCGGTTGCGCATCTGGAACCAAAACAAAGGTCATCTCATAAAATGGACGCAAAGTCTGGCGATTAGCCGCGAGGTCGGAACTGATTCGCGTAATCATCTCAGCAGAGTTCGTCAGCAAGAGCCTGCGCGAAATGTCTTCATTCCATGCATTCTCGGCAGGAAAAATCTGCAAGGAAGACACCACGGCGTCGGCTTCGGGCGTGTTGAAAAGTAGCGCATTCGTGACGGAAGGCGTGCTGCCGAGAATGCGTCCTTCATGATTAATGCGTTCCGCTTGAATGCAGTGCATCGACAGAACGACCGCGAAAATAATGGTGGCAAGTTTCTCCATGGCAATTGGCGAGCTTTTTGAAGCAGAAGGTTTGCCGCGAAAAAGAACCCTTCAGCGATCTATTGATGCCTCAGAATCGTTATCCGCGCAACTCGGGATGGCTGATTTGTCCGCCACTGTGCGCGGTGCGGACGTAAAGTAAGATCGTCGCAATTCCGATGAGCAAAACGAGCGCGAGCGTCCAGGGACGAATGACCTTTTTACCGCGTGCGAGAAAGAGACTCAGACCGGTTGCCAACCCAAGGAGAAAGACAGCCGTCGTCGCCTGATCCCCGGCTTGTTCATGTCGCGAAACAATCGCTTTCACATCGGCAAATTGTTCGGAGGATTGCTCGGCGGCGAAGTCGCCGGTGAACTTGATCGCAATGGCCGCGATCGCCAGCAAAGCAATTGACCACAGCAGGACACGTTGCATCTCCTCGCTCTTGCGAAACCAGCCAACCGCCAGCAGCAAGAGCAGCACGGGAAACCCGATCACGGGAACGTGATTGAGCGCGAGATGAAGTTGAGTCCAATCCATAACTTTGCGGCACACTAAAAACGAAACGTTCTTTCAAGGGAAGCCTGCATGTTTCGGCGTTCAGATCAGGGTGTGCTCAAACTAGATGAGAAAACTCAGCGAGGTTTTTTCCGAAGATGATTCAATCACTCAAATACTCGAAGACGTTTCCGTGATCGTGGATATTGATCCCGTGAATTGCCCTGATCCCGGGTAGCATCTGCCTCCGGCGGGTGCGAACGCGTTTTAAACCAGTGGTTCATCATGTTAGTTGGAGAACTATATTGAATCAGGAAGGGACTTCGCACCCGCCGGAGGCAGCGTGCTACCCGGTGGACCGCCTGTTCACCAAAGTCCGTGACAATTTCCCGGAACGGAAACGAGATAAAGAAACGTTCGCTCAATCAACGGATCGGTTCAGGAAAAACACCGCTTGGCAGTTTCGAATTCTCGAAAGGCGACTCGGTCGTTGTAACGGTTTCCAATGCTGGAACCAAAGGTCACGTTGTGGTCGATGCGGTTCAATTTCTGCCGAAAGAGTAAGCGTCAGGGCAGTTCGCGGATTCTGATTTCTTTGAAATCGATCGGCGCGCCTTCGGATTCCAGGCAGATGTAACCGCTTGTGGGTTGGCAGTTGTTTCCTCCAGAAACTTCCTCGCCATTGACCCAGAGACGCACCTCTCCATTGATACAACGGATGTAGTAATGGTTCCATTCGCCCACTCCTTTGCTCAAATTCTTCCGCGGAAAGCTTCGTCCACCGCCAGGAGCGGTTGGTGGAAAGGGATTCATTTTGCTTTTACCAACGGGAAAAACATCGCCGTGGGTCGTGAACCAATCGGCTTTTTTTCCAGTCTGCTTTTCAAATTTATCAGTGTAACCGTGGTCGAGCACTTGCACCTCGATCCCGGTCGGGAACGGCGCGTTGATTCCCTTTTCCAATCCGGCGATAGATTCCGGCGTCGCCCAAACATAGAACCCCGCGTTGCCGCCTTTTTCCAGGTGCCGCCATTGCGCAACCATTTCAAAATTCGTGTAACTATTCTGGCTGCGAATGACGCCGATGGGTTGGCCAGTGCAATGGATCAGCCCGTTGGTCCAGGTGAAGGTGTCGGGTTTACAATTTACGTTGGTGAAATCTTTCTCCTCCAACGCGCGCCAACCCAGTTCCGTGCCGTCGATGCTGGCTTTTGGAAGTGGCGTTGGTTCTTCAGCGTTGGCCAACACAGAAGTCAACGCACACAAAGTGAGAATTGATCCGAAAAATTTTGGAATTTTCATAAGTGAGATGGTTTGTTCCTCAACGATTAACGCAAAATTGCTTCCGCTTCGATCTATTTGACTCGTCATTTCACTGCGAAATCACGTCGTGAAGATTCGATGACAAAAAAATTCAAAATCAATTCGCGTTGGGTTTGGAAACGAGCGAAACTGGTCGGCTGATGCAACAATCAATCGCTCATAACAACTTAGAAAATTCGACTCCGGAAGAGACAATGGTCATCAATAAAGATTTCACTCTTACTCCAATTCCTATTTCCGAGCTGGTGGCAGCTCAGGACTTTCCTCGTTGCGCTTTAGGGAAACTCGTCAACATCGGCGGGTTCACCGGCGTAGTGATGGAAATCGTGAAACAATCTCTCAAAGTCACGTCGCAGGAAGGCGACACCGTGAGTTATAACGCCAACGGATTGCGCAAAATTTACGCGCCGAAACTTGAAGTCACGACGCCCGTTAACTTCCATCCCGTCAGCGCTCCAGCCGAATCCATTCAGGAGAAACCGCAAACGCCGCCGAACGAGCAAGAGGTTCAGGCCGCTGCCGTGGCTCCCGCGGTGGAACCGGAGCCAGCGCCGACGCCGGTCATTCACACTCTAAACTTTGATCGTCCCGCCAAACCGATTATCGAATTTGCGTCGCGACCCGATTTTCCCAAATGCACTTTGGGCGAACTCCTGAATATTGGCGGCTATGCAGGTGTCGTCGTCGAGATCGTGAAGCAATCGCTCAAGGTTCAATCCGTGGAAGGCAGGACGATGAGTTTCAACGCCATCGGATTACGGAAACTTTACGGAACAGAAGTCACTCCAAGTGTTCAGCATTTTGATGCCATGCCGGTCCGTTCCATTTCCATCGAAGAGCGCTTGGAAGAAATTGAGGCCGCTCCTGAACCGAAGGCGGAAGTTAAATTGGATTACACCCAACCGGTGAAAGTGATTCGTGCTTTTGCGGGTCGGCGTGACTTCCCGGAATGTGCTTTGGGGCAATTCGTTGATGTGCGTGGTTTCTCTGGAATCGTCGCGCAGATTGTCGGCGAATCGCTGGAACTGCGCGCGGAAGATGGAACCACCAGAAGTTACGACATCGAAGGATTGCGGAAAATTTTCGGACGTTGATGCGCGGCTTGGCGGAGCGCTCGTGCAGCCTCAAATGTTTTCTAAACGTTGAATTTGAAAAGCAAAACATCGCCATCTTTGACGATGTATTCTTTGCCTTCCATGCGGTAGAGACCTTTTTCGCGAGCCACTGCGACCGAACCGCAATTCACCAACGCATCGTATGCGACCGTTTCAGCTTTGATGAAGCCACGCTCGAAATCGCTGTGGATGACACCCGCTGCTTTTGGCGCGGTATCGCCTGCGTGAATTGTCCAGGCGCGAACTTCCTTTTCGCCCGCCGTAAAATACGTGCGCAATCCCAGCAAATGATATGTGCCACGAATCAACGCGCCGACGCCGGATTCTTTTACGCCGAGTTCCGCGAGAAATTCCTTCGCTTCTTCCGGTGAAAGATCAATCAAATCACTTTCAATTTGCGCGCTGATCACCACGGTTTCGCAGGAATGATGCGTCTTGGCGTATTCGCGAACTTTCATCACGTAAGGATTGGAATCGGCGGTCGCCAAGTCCGTTTCCTTCACGTTCGTTGCAAAAATGGTGGGCTTATCCGTCAGCAGAAAGAATCCGCGTGAAATCACTTTTTCTTCAGGGGAGAGTTCAACGAGCAGCGCTGGTTTGCCTTCGTTCAAATGCGGCTCGAATTTTTTGAGCACGGCTTCTTCAGCGGCGGCAACCTTATCTCCGCGCTTGGCATCTTTGGCGACGCTGTTCAAACGTTTCTTAACCGTTTCTAAATCTGAGAGAACCAGTTCGGTCGTGATGGTTTCGATGTCGCGAATCGGATCAATGGAGCCAGCCACGTGATGAATGTCTGCATCTTCAAAACAGCGAACCACCTGGACGATGGCATCGACTTCACGGATGTGGGTGAGGAATTTATTTCCCAAACCTTCGCCCGTGGCCGCGCCTTTAACGAGACCAGCAATATCGACGAATTCCACCGCAGCCGGGATGACGACTTGCGTTTTGGCGATGTTTTTCAGCACTTCAAGCCGGGCATCCGGCACGGTCACGATTCCCACGTTTGGATCAATCGTACAAAAAGGATAGTTGGCAGCTTCCGCTTTTCGCGTGCGCGTGACGGCGTTGAAGAGAGTTGATTTTCCAACATTGGGCAGACCGACAATTCCAGCTTTGAGCATAAATTTAAGTGAAGTCGCAGTAAATACTTCGGGGTAAACAAACCGGCGCGGTTATTCTTTTCCGCTTTCCACCGCCTCGCGAATCAGATTCTTGAATTTGTCCACGCCTTCGTCGAAGGCAGCTGACATAGGAAATACCGGCGTCTTTGGAACTTTGCGTTTGAATTTCTTTAAATTCTCTTCCGCAACGGCTTCGTCCATTTTATTGGCGACGACCATGCGTTCCTTTTTCAACATCGCGGAATCGTATAATTCCAATTCACGCAGCAGAAGTTTGTAATCGTCCCACGGATTGCGCCCATCGGTTCCCGCCATGTCGATGAGGATAACCAGAAAAGTGCAGCGTTGAATGTGACGCAAAAAGCCGTGACCCAAACCGACGTTTTCATGCGCGCCTTCAATCAAACCCGGCACATCACAAACGGTTAGGCGGAAAAAATCCGGATATTCACAAATGCCAATTTGAGGGTGAAGCGTGGTGAACGGGTAAGCCGCAACTTTCGGACGCGCTTTGGAAATGGCAGTGAGCAACGTTGATTTGCCCGCGTTCGGATAACCAACGATTCCAACTTCGGCAACGGTTCGTAACTCAAGGCGAAATTCGCCTTCTTCACCTGGTTCACCGGGTTGCGCAAAACGAGGCGTTTGTCGTGTTGAAGTGGCAAAATTACGATTGCCCAACCCGCCGCGACCAGCTTTGCAAAGGATAAACTGTTGACCATCTTCGGTCAGATCAGCGACGAGTTCCGTTTCGCCCACAAGCGGTTCTTCGGGATTATCAGAGCCGTCATCGGTCAAATTCAACTCAACCGCCAACTCATTTCCAGCACGACGAATCAGCGACCGTTTGTTGGAACTCGCCATCAACATGGTTTTCGGCGGTTCCTCTTCCTGATCTTCATCTTCATCAGGTTCAGGAGCAGGCGCGGCGGAAGGCAGCTTCCAAACTAAAGTTCCGCAGGGGACTTTTACAATCAGATCTTTGCCCGCCAGACCGTCCATTCCTTTGCCGCCGCCGCCTTCGCCATCTTTGGCGACCAAGCGGGGTTTATAGAATTGGCCGATCAAATTATTTAAATCATGGTCCGCCTGGAGAATGACGTTGCCCCCGCGCCCTCCATTCCCGCCACTCGGTCCACCCTTTGGAATGTAAGCTTCACGATGAAACGCCACGGCACCTTTTCCGCCATGACCGGCCCGCGCGTAAACTTTGATTTGATCAACGAACATATTTTACCTCTTAATCAGAATTCTAATTGGATTTGAGTTAAGAGTATTACACCAGATTCAGAAACAAAAAAGGCGAGGCTTTGCGGCCTCGCCGTGAAAATTCTTTGGGGAAATTAGTTATTAGCCGGGGCTGCCTCGGGCAAAACATTGACGCGGCGACTGCCTTTGTCGAACGCTACTTTGCCGTTCACGAGAGCGAACAATGTCCAATCACGACCCGTGCCGACATTTTTTCCAGCCACGAATTTCGACCCGCGTTGGCGAATGATAATACTGCCTGCGGTGACAACATGGCCGCCGAATTCTTTTACGCCGAGCCGTTTGCTAACGCTATCGCGACCGTTGCGAACACTTCCTTGACCTTTCTTGTGTGCCATAAAATTCCTTAAGCTTTGATTTCCGTAATCTTGACGACTGTCAATTCCTGACGATGTCCAACCGTGCGGTGATAACCTTTGCGGCGGCGCATTTTGAAGGCGATTTTCTTTTCGCCGCGTTTGTGAGCCACGACATCGGCCACCACGCCAGCGCCCGCGATCGTCGGTCCGCCGAAGGTGAACTTACCTTCATTGCCAACCATCAACACGCGATCGAACGTAAAAGTTTTTCCTTCACCCGCTTCAACAGGCAAACGTTCAATTTCCAAGGTGTCTCCGGCAACGACACGATATTGTTTTCCACCGGTTTCTAATACAGCGTACATAAATTTTCCCACTAAAGGGACGGGGATAAAACCAAAAACCCAGTTGAGTGTCAACCTCGGTTTCTGCAAATCGCGCGGTAAGATGCTTGCGAAAGTTTGTTCGTCAAGTGACCTTTTTCACTATGAGAACCGTGGCTGTGATTGGCGCATCAAATAACCGAACCAAATTTGGCAATAAGGCAGTGCGCGCCTTTGACCGAACCGGTTACAAGGTTTTCCCGGTCAATCCAGCGCAAACTGAAGTGGAAGGTTTTACGTGTTACAAAACGATTGCTGAGGTGCCGGAACGACCAAATATCGTCAGCGTTTACGTCGGACCGGATCGTGTGTTGGAAATTTTGCCGGACATAGCGGCGAAAGGTTGCGACGAACTTTGGCTCAATCCCGGAACGGAATCACCGGAAGTTTTCGCCAAAGCCCTCGAGTTAGGCCTGAAAACCGTACAAACCTGTAGCATTCTCGCCGTCGGGATTTCGCCCTCGTCACTTTGACTCAAATAGTTGGCACCCCTGAGGCTGGCATCTCAATGCCGGCTTTTTGTCCGTCATGTTTTCCTTCTGCGAATTCTTCGATCATTTTTGCATTAAACGCAGGGATATCCGCAGGTTTTCGGCTCGTAACCAATCCGTTATCGACGACCACCTCTTGGTCAACCCACTTGGCTCCTGCATTAATGAGGTCGCTTTTGATTGAATGATACGACGTCATTTGCCGGCCTTTTACCACACCTGCATCAATTAGTGTCCACGGCCCATGACAAATCGCAGCCACCGGTTTCCCTTGAGCGAAAAATTTGCGGACGAATTGAACTGCGCTTTGATTCGAACGAAGAACGTCAGGGTTCATCACCCCGCCCGGTAGAAGCAGTCCATCGAAATCGCTCGGATCTGCGCCTTCCAACGGAATATCTACCGGGAAAGTGTCCCCCCATTCCTTGTGTTGCCAGCCACGAACTTTTCCTTTCACGGGAGACACGATCAACGCTTGAGCTCCTGCATTCTTCAATGCGTTACGTGGTTCGACCAATTCCTCTTGCTCAAAACCGTCGGCGACAAGAATTGCGATTTTCTTCCCAGCTAGCGGAGCGCCTTCCTCTTTCAATCGGTCAGAATTTTTTGCGGTGTGTCTTGGTTTCATAAATCTTTAGGTATTGATTTACGAAGCCACAAAATAAAGGACTTGCAACGCTGCCCTCACTCTCAGGTAACCAGGAAACTTTCAGGCGGGAGAAAGATGACTGCCCAATCTAATCCAAGCCGCTCGCCACCTTAGCTCGTTGCAAAACTTTTTGCGCCAAAGCCCGCGCTTTGGTTGCGCCGTCGGAAAGGATTTTATTGACGTGATCTAAATTGGCAGCCAATTCCGCTCGGCGAACACGAGCGTCAGCAAAATGGTTCCAATAATTTTCGAACAACGCTTTTTTTAAATCTCCATAACCAAGGCCGCCAGCGCGCAAGCGATCTTCAAAATCTTTGGCGACATCTGGCGTTGCTACAAACTTGAGCAATTGGATGGCGACGTTCTTCTCCGCGTCAGGCTTCGGTTCGGCGGGGGAACGACTGTCCATCACCAGACCCATGATCTTTTTGCGAATAGACTTTTCTTCGCCGAATATCTCGATCGTGTTTCCGTAACTTTTACTCATTTTCTGACCATCGCTCCCAGGAATGACTGCGACATCATCTCGGATTCTCGGCTCCGGGATAATAAAAGTTTGCCCGTATTGCTCGTTGAACTTGATCGCGATATCGCGCGTGACCTCGACGTGTTGCTTCTGGTCGCGCCCGACTGGAACCACGTTGGAATCGTAAATCAAAATGTCAGCCGCCATCAAAACGGGATACGCGAACAAGCCGTGATTGGGCGAAATGCCTTTGGCAACTTTATCTTTGTAGCTGTGACACTTTTCCAAAAGGCTCATCGGCGTCAACGTGGTGAGAATCCAGGAAAGCTCAGTTACTTCGGGCACATCGGACTGGCGAAAAAAAACCGATTTCTTCGGATCAAGTCCGCACGCGAGAAAGTCCAGCGCGACATCCAACGTGTTTTTGCGCCGTTCGCTTGCATCAAACAGCGACGTCATCGAGTGGTAATTGGCAATGAAATAGTAAGCCTCCCCTTGCTCTTGCAACTCGATGGCGGGACGCATCATCCCGAAATAATTTCCCAGGTGCAGCGCGCCCGAAGGTTGAATGCCGGACAAAATTCGCATGAGCAAAAACTTAAATGAATTCCCAACTCAGGAAAGCAGGAAGTGCAAAGGAAGGGTAGCCGCGCTCGCCAGAGGCCTTTCCTCCAATGAAACGCCACGCTCTAGCGAGCGCGGCTACGTTGTAAAAAAGCCCGCACTGTTGCGGGCTTTTTTTAAACTGGATAAAAATCTCAGGCGCGTTCCATGTATTTTCCAGTGCGCGTATCGATTTTGATTCTCTCGCCGGTCTTGATAAACAGCGGAGCCTGCACGGTGATTCCCGTTTCCATCGTAATCGCTTTCTGCACGTTGTTGGCAGAATCGCCACGCACTCCGTCCGGTGCGTCCGTCACTTTCAAAACCACGCTGGAAGGCAATTCGATTTCTACCGGCTTATCTTCTACCAAGGTCACCGTCACCGTCGCGTTTTCGACCAGATATTTAGAAGCATCGCCGACCACGTCCGCCATAATCGTCACCGTTTCGTACGTCTCGGGATCGGAAAAAACGTAATCTTCACGATCTTTGTAACTGAATTCCATCTTGCGGGTCATCATCGGGACTACTTCGATTTTCTCAGTTGAGCCGAAGCGAACGTCAGATGATTTGCCGGTGCGAATGCTGCGAATTGTCGCCTGCACAAAAGCGCGAAGGTTTCCAGGCGTGCGATGTTGGGTTTCCAAAACGACAGAAATATCGCCGTTATAATTGATCGCCATCCCTTTTCGTAAATCGTTTGCTGATGCCATAAATGATTAAAAATTTCGCTGAGGATTTTCCGGCAGCGGAGCGTGGAAGATAGTCAAAGACCAAGTGATTGCAAGTTTCAAAACCGCGGGAAAGCCTATGAAACCTCATCGATTTTGATCCGATCAAACCAGGTGGTAACCACCGATCCAAACATTTTTCCACCTCGCGCATTTCAACACCGCTGCTAACCTTCTTCCGTGACATTTTGGACTCTGATTCTGCGCAGCCTTCGATTTCACGCGCGATCCCATCTGGGAACGTTGCTTGGCGCTGCCATTGGTAGCGCGATTCTTATCGGAGCCTTGGCTGTCGGCGATTCCGTGCGCGGAAGCTTGCGTGAAATGGCCCTGGCCCGTTTAGGGAAAACAGATTTTGCGCTCGCCTCCAATGATCGATTTTTTCGCGCAAAACTCGCGGACGATATCCGAAGCACCAATTCTCAAACCGCCGCCGCGCTACAGCTTCTCGGGACGGCAGCGAACGAAGAGGGTTCATCCCGCGCCAATCGTGTTCAGGTTCTCGGCGTCAGCGCCGATTTCTGGAAACTGGCGCAACGCAATCCCAATTTGCATTTCGGCGAGGAAACAATCGTGGTGAACGAATCGCTCGCCGCACAACTCAAAGTTAAAGTTGGCGAGACAATTCTGCTGCGTTTGCCGAAACCTTCGCTTCTTTCGCGTGACGCTCCAATCTCGCCACAACAGGATTCATCCACCGCATTTCGCCTCACGTTGGCCGCTGTTTTATCCGATGACCAGTTTGGGACCTTCAGTTTGCAGGCGAGCCAGATTCCTCCGAATAACGCGTTCGTCTCGCTCTCTGTTCTGCAAAACAAATTAGGTTTGGAAGGGAAAGCGAATCTCCTTTTGGCAAGCAGCTCGGACGGTTTGCAAAATTCACTCCGCGAAAAATTTCAACTCGCCGACGCTGAACTCGATCTGCGGCCAGTGACGAATCAAAATGTTTTAGAACTGCGCAGCCCGCGTGTTTTTCTCGATCCATCGACGGTTGACGCTGCGCTAAATTCCGCGCCGCAAGCCAATCTGATCTCCACTTATTTCGTCAACGAGCTACGCGCTGGAACTAATTCGACGCCTTATTCCATGGTCGCCGCGGCTCGCACTCCGCTCGTTCCTGATCGGATGAGCGACAACGAAATTCTCATCAACCAGTGGCTTGCTGACGATTTGAAGGCGAAGGTTGGCGACGAATTACGTCTCCGCTATTTCGTCATGGGCACAGATCAACGTTTGGAAGAAAAAACAAATTCGTTTCGCATTCGCGGCATCGTCCCGCTCTCAGGCATTTATGCGGACCGCGATCTGATGCCGGAATTTCCCGGCGTTGCCAAAGCAGAAAAAACAGATGAATGGGACGCCGGTTTTGACATCGACACGAAAAAAATTCGTCCGAAGGACGAGCAATATTGGAAAGATCATCGCGGAACTCCGAAGGCTTTTGTCACGCTTGCCGCTGGAGAAAAAATGTGGAGCAACCGTTTCGGAACGTTCACTGCGGTTCGATTTCCGAATGCGGAAGCGAGCGAACTCGAGAACAACTTACGCAGCAAACTCAATCCCGCGTCGCTCGGTTTGGTGTTCCAACCCGTGCGCGAACAAGCGCTCGCCGCCAGTTCGCAGTCGCAGGATTTCGGGCAACTCTTTCTTGGATTCAGCTTCTTCCTTATTTTCGCCGCGCTGATTCTCGTCGCGCTTTTGTTTCAGTTCAGCCTCGAACAACGCGCGACTGAAATCGGCACACTGCTCGCGCTTGGATTTCAGCCGAAACAAATTCGGCGGCTGTTGCTCGGTGAAGGCGTGATGCTGGCATTTGTCGGCGGAATTTTGGGAATGGTCGGAGGAATTTATTACGCCAAAGGAATGTTGCTTGGTTTGACCACGCTCTGGCGCGATGCCGTTGGAACTTCGTCGCTGCAATTCCATGTGACACCGATGACGTTGATCATCGGATTTGTCGCGAGTTTGCTCGTGAGCGCGCTGACCATTTGGTTATCGCTGCGAAATCAGGCCAAACGTCCCGCGCACGAACTCTTGTCACAAGGCGCGGAATTGGAAATAGGCGATGGCCAATCGACAGTCATCAATGCCAGACCCTGGTCGAAATGGATTGCGATCTTTTGTGGAATCGGCGCGCTCGGTTTGGTCGGATGGGCGGTCTCACAAAAGGAGAATGCGGCGCCGGGAATTTTCTTCGGCGCAGGGGCGCTGCTTTTGATTTCAGGATTGGCTTGCGCCGCAACTTTGTTGAAACGGTTGGCAAAACGTGAACGTGCGGGCGACATCCTCTCGGCAGAAATGAGCTTAGCCAGCCTCGGAATTCGCAGTTCCAGCCGCCGACCCAAACGCAGCCTGGCCACGATCGGTTTACTCGCATGTGGAAGCTTCCTCGTCGTGGCCGTCGCCGCGAACAAACTGGATGCGAATCAAAATGCGCGCGAACGCTCCTCTGGCACGGGCGGCTTTGCGCTGATTGCAGAATCGACTTTGCCAGTCATTCAGGATCTAAACACGGAATTCGGGCGCAACTTCTTCGGTCTGGATGAAAACGATTTGAAGGATGTTTCGTTCGTTCCGTTCCGCGTGCGGGATGGCGATGATGCGAGTTGCCTGAATTTGAATCGCGCCCAAACGCCGCGATTGCTCGGAGTTAAACCTAAACTTCTTTCGTCTCGAAACGCGTTCACGTTTTCCAGAATTTTGAAGGAAACAAAAGAGTCGTGGATGTTGCTGAAACGCGACCGTTGGCGTCCAACCCCGGGCTTGACCCTCGAGACGCGAATCGAAGATGAGCTGAAGCTTGAACTCCAACGGGACGAGATTCCTGCCATCGGCGACGCAGCCTCGATTCAATGGGCGCTTGGGAAAAAGGTGGGCGACCTGATTCCTTACACGGACGAACGCGGAAACAAATTCAACGTGCGAATCGTTGCCGCAGTCGCGAATTCCATTCTGCAAGGAAGCCTCCTCATTGATGAAGAGGAATTCGTGAATCGGTTTCCTTCCACGACCGGCTATCGAATGTTTTTGATTGATGCGCCATCCGATACTGTTGATCAAATGAGCGCCACACTTTCGCGAGCCTTGCGCGATGCCGGATTGGAACTGACAAAAACTGAAGATCGTTTGTCGGCTTTTAACGCCGTGCAAAATACATATCTGAATACATTTCAAATCCTGGGCGGACTTGGTCTGTTGCTCGGCAGCGCTGGAATGGGGATTGTCGTGCTGCGAAATGTTCTGGAACGTCGCAGCGAATTGGCCGTGATGCTCGCGATTGGTTTTCGCAGACGCAATTTGAGTTGGTTGGTGTTAAGCGAACACGCGGCCCTGCTCTGGATTGGAATTGCGCTGGGGATTTTTGCTGCATTAGTCGCCGTGTTGCCCGCGCTGCTTTCGCCGCGAGGCGAGTTGCCATATTTGTCGCTCGGCCTGACGCTCGGCGCGGTGTTGGTGAGTGGAATGATTTGGACCTGGGCCGCGACCTCGCTGGCCTTGCGAGGCGAATTAATGGCAGCGTTGCGAAACAACTGATGGTTGCCCCTCTGGCTACGGGGTTCCTGGCTTCAGGACGCTTATCTTCGGCAGGTTTCGTGCGATGTCGCTATGTTCGTGCAATTCGGCGAAATTTGCGTTTCAATTTCGGCATGGCTTCCAAAAAATTTACCCGACGAAAATTTATTGCGTCCAGTTCTGCGTTGCTCGCCGCCAGCCAATTGTTGCCATCAAAAAGCACTGGCATTGAGACCACGAAGCTCGCTTTAGAGGGTGGCGAAAGGTCTGTCAAAAAATCGCCGGTGAAAATGCCGCGTTTCGGCGAACCGGAACGCGAACGGCTCGATGCGATGCTTGGTCAGGATTCGCTTTTCTATTGGAAAGGCCCTCAAACGACCATCTTGCTGGAACGATTCCGAAAACATTACCCGTTCAAATATGTGATGCCTTGTTCATCAGGAACTGCGGCCATTCATATTGCCGTCGCGGCGGCCGGAATTGCGCCCGGCGATGAAGTCATTACGGCACCGATCACTGACATAGGATCTGTTATTGGAATATTGTATCAGCAAGCTGTGCCTGTTTTCGCCGACCTCCAGCCTCACACCTACAATCTGGACCCCGACGAAGTCGAACGTCGCATCACTCCGAAGACAAAGGCCGTCATCGCGGTTCATCTGGCTGGAAATCCATGCGACATGACCCGGCTCAAAGCGATTGCCGATAAGCATAAACTGGTATTGATCGAAGATTGCGCGCAAGCCTGGGGCGCAACTTACCAGGGAAAGCCCATCGGCACAGTTGGGCACATCGGCTGTTTTTCGCTGCAAGCAAGCAAGCAATTGAGTTGCGGAGATGGCGGAATCGTCGCAAGCAGCGACGAGCGCTTTGGTCCGCCGTTACAAAAGTTCGGAGACAAAGGGTTGAATCGGCTCAATGGGAAATTCGAAGTGCTCGCACCGAATTACCGGATGAGCGAACCGCAAGCAGCCGTTGCGGCCGGACAATTAACGCGGCTGGAATCGATCACCGGCACGCGCGCCAGACTCGGAAATTTGCTGACCAAAGAAATAACAGGAATTCAGGGCCTGACTCCCCATCTGGTTTCCAACGAAGATCGTTGCACATATTATTTTTATGCAATGCGTGTTCAATCGGAGAAATTCCGCTGCGACCGTGCAAAATTCGTCGCCGCACTCAAGGCGGAAGGCGTGCAGGCGAGCGAGGGCTACATTGCGGCGACCCTTCACCGGATGGATTATTTTCAGAAGCACGCCTTTTTCAACGGGCGCTGGCCGATTAAGGAAATGGGACTAACGACGATGGATTACAAAACTGTAAATTGTCCCGAAGCAGAAAAAATTTTGGCCGACTGCGTTCGCGTCAATATCCACGAAAGCATGGATGAGGCTTACATCCTCGAAGTCGCTGCGGGTATTCGCAAGGTGGCCAAACACTTCGCGGCGTAAAAACGGGCATCGTCGATCCAAATTCATTTGCCGATTCTGATAGATGATGAATCCAGCAATTCGCTACAGCTCATGGATTCGATTCCTTGATTCTGTAGAATCCATGTGGAGCTGAATTGGTGTGGGCGATGGTGTTGAAGAAATCTTCGCCTGCAATCGAATCGATCGTTGTCCAGTTCGTCGCGGAAAGATCGCCGCAATATTCCAGGGCGAATATTTTATTCAACCTCGCCCCAAAGCGGACGCTGTTCGTGCCGCCGGATCGTTCGATGGACGCGATGTTAATTCCCGCTTGGAAATAAACTTTTAACACCTCTGAATCAGTGTGAATCGGCCCGCTTTCAAAACCGTTGACGGAACGATCCACCGCCTTGAAACCAACGACGTAGATTCCAGGTTTCGTTGCGGTGAAGCGACGTCCATGAATATGACCAAACGGATTAGAATCTGGAGCGCCATTATTGTTGCTGATCACCCAGAGGTTGGTGGAAGTCGTGCCGGTGGGAATATCAATCGTCGGAATGAACGCTCCATTTTCCCAGAAACTAAAGACACCTCCAACCGGGCCTTGAACTGAAGTGATTTGCGCGTGAATCCATGAGCCGAGCGCGGCGCTGTTCGTAACGGGATCGCCAAGTGGATTCGTCGCGGACAATGCTTCAAACGTGATATTGCCTTCGAAGCGACCGGCGAATTTCCCGGCGTTGGTGTAGAGCAACGTTTTTACGTAGTTGATGTTGGTGGCGAAATCCGCCGCATTCTCAATGATCAACGGACCGCTCTGATTAACTGCTCCCACATAGAAATGCCCGTGATCTTGGGCGAACGCAGAATGAACAAAAAAAGGACTGAGGCTTGTGATAAAGAGGAACAGAATTTTTTTCATGGAATGAGAGTTAAGGTTTGCCGGCCGGATTCAAAAAACGTGAACCGGCCTCGTTTAATTTTGGTTTGAGTTGGATCCAACTGCGACGTTCGACGTGACCATCCACGAAAAGATAATTGGCCGAACCGGAGTGGCGTCGGACATCCACCACCGCGGAAAATCCAACTTGCGAATAATCGCCCTCATCAGCATCGGCAAAATGGAAATGATCGTCGTGGTCATACTTCCTCTCCGTTTCCCCGAGATACAAGGTCTCGACGGGCGACGGCACAGAAGTCGTTTTCGAATAATCCCGCTCGCTATTGGCGAGCGAAGGCGGCAGCAGGAAATCGTTGATCGCGTAACTGAAAAGGCGCGTTTTGTTCGGATCGGTCGGGCAACGATACAGATTCGTCCCAACCAGCGGGCGTAACATGGCCAGCCATGACGCGCCGTTGTGTTGCGAGCGCAACAACTGGTCGTTGTTCTCATTGGAATAAATTACCGCTGCCAAACCAATCTGCTTGAGATGGTTCAGGCATTGCGCGGAGCGGGCTTTTTCTTTGGCACGCGCGAGGGCAGGCAAAAGCATTCCAGCGAGCATGGCAATGATCGCCATGACCACGAGCAATTCAATCAATGTAAAACCGAAATTCCGACGATTCATAAACGGAACTCAAACAAAACGCGTTTGAAAAATAGAAAACTCCACGGGCGACAGGCTCATGGAAAAACCTCGAAATGAGGCCAATAGGATTTGTTATGCGGATTTGGGTGGAGGTGAAAGCGGCACTTCGATGTGAGATTCAGGCGTGGTCGAAACCGGCAATGGAGATTGTTTCAGCGGTGGAAAATAAAAAATCCCATTTGAGGCCAGAGAAGACTCGAGTTGTTTGATCTCGATTTTTGACTCGGACTTTTTTTCAGCCTTCTTCCCTGCGCTCACGATTTTGCAAAGCTTGCAGGGATTTTTGCCACTGAACGTTTTTGAAAGCGCGACGGGTAAAGAGTCCGATTGTGAGAAGTTAGCCGCCATTCCAGCCCAGGCCACGACCTGCAAAACGGCCCAATGCCCGCCCAGTGAAAACACCAGTGCGGCGACCACGAACCATTTTGCACAACGAACAAACACGTGGAAAACATAGAACAATAGAAAACAAATCCAAGCCTGATTCCAGACGGCAAACTAAGGGCCAGACGCCACTGGGAAATCCGTAACGCCTATTCGTTGTTGCTGAAGAGAACCTGCAGCATGTTCAGATCGTGTCGGTTGGTAAAGTGCTGGGGGGTTCATATCGCAAAGGAACACAGCTGTGTCGTCGCCCAACCGCAGCGCGTTGAAAGGACAAGACGCATCGCGTATTTCGCGGTTCCGTCCCAGATCAACCTCCAAAAAATTAGCGGCGCTCTTCCGAGACGCCGCTACGAGCCGAAAATATTATTCGAAACTATTTTGCGCCCTGATCAATCCAGGCGCGGATCAAGCCGATATTTTCTTTGCTGACTGCGTCAACAGTTCCGTCTTTTTTCTCGGGCGGCATGGCCAAATCCTCATCCAAACGCGCGATGGCTTGCACCAATGGACTTTCAGCGCTTTTGCCTTTGATGATGCTCTCGCCTTCATCGCCGCCTTTGAGGGCTGCTTCCAGCGAGTCCAGACGCAGTTTGCCTTTTTGCTTTTCCGCTCCGTGACATTTGAAACAGGCCGCTTCGAAGATCGGTTTGATGTCCTTTTCGAACGTCAGATCCTTTTTGTCTGATGCGGGCGGAAGTTTGGTGAGGTCAACGTCCGCTGCCATTGCAGTCGAAACGGCGAGTGAAAGGCTGGAAGCGAGCGCGATGGCAAAATTTTTCTTCGTCATAATGTGGTTTTGATTTAGCTGATTGTTCCGACGTTTAACAGTTGAAAATGTTCATGGCTATTTTCATCCGCTTCGCGACGGGTTCATATATCAGATCAACAGAAGCCTTCAAAATGTCGGTTATGCCGACCCGGAATCCGCCATCGTCACCACGCTGTGGGCGTTGAGCAATGATGACCCGGATTTTCTTTGCCTCCCAATTGACGGCGGAGGAAAAAGCGCACTTCGCTCTTCAAGGAAAATCTGAGGCCGACATCATAATGCTCAGAAAAAATGGGCGATATTTTGAATCCCGCCTCTGCTACCGCCATATCGCTGACACGGAAAAGGTTCACCTCGCCCGATGATGCCATCGTCGATCTCTATTACGAAGGCGAAGGCAAGACGCGCAAGTTTTCGATGAAACGCGTGAATGGCCAGTGGCGGATGGAATCCTCGGTGATGATCATCGCGAACTGATTTTACTGTTTCAACATGAGTGCTATCGCCCAATCATGACCGTGAGTTGGAGCGGTGCGATGCAATTGTCCGCTTTCATCGGTGCGCACTGTTTCTTTTTCGGCGGTGCCGGTGACGGGATCGAATTCGGCCAATTCGTAAAGCGAGTTAGGTCGCAATTTTGTGATAAGGAGCGGGCGCGGAGAAATGGCGTAAATGATTCGAAGCCTGTCTCCTGCTCCCATCGCGTATGGGAGGAACGACGGGTTGTTCTCGTTGATTTTTCCCCACGGGGCTTCGCCGTATTTCGCGGCCACTTTCGCCGCGGTCCATGATGTGTCGTTGAACGCGATTTCCTGCCAGCCGTGCGGTGCTTGTTTCGCCGCACGCCATTCCGCATCGGCGGCGATGACGGTGTTGCCATTTTCAGAAATGATTTCCAACGCGAGCAGCAATCCGGCGGGATTCAATTTCACGGGTGCGGGGAGGTTGTTCGCTTGCAATGCGATAACATTTTTACCGCTGCGCAGCGATGCCGTGAGGTCGAGGGCGTGCGCGGTGCTAGAGCCGCTGACTTCGCCGATTTTCTTTCCGTTCAACCAAATGACGACTTTGTCGTCGGCGACGATGTGGAGCGTGGCGCGTTTTGTTTTTGCGTCTTTGGAAAGATTGAATTCGCGACGGAAGAAACGCGCTTCGACCGGCGCATCGACGCGTGGATCGCCTTCGGGAAACCAAATCCAATTACTCCATTGCGGCGCGGGAGACGTTTCCCATTGGACTGTGTTCGGCATCGGCGCGCAGTTATGCCATGGGAATTTTTCGAGGAACTTTTTGGCGTTGCCGATTTGTTGCGAGCCGGGCAGGCGCATGGCGTCGTCCCACGGGATGGTTCCGTAACCGGCGGGGTCGGTGTGATGCGGCGAGGGGCCGTGCGGTTTCTCGCGGCGGTTGCATTGCCAGATGCCGTTTGCGCCATAAGTGTGGCCTGCCGCGCCGTTCATCATGCAAAGCCAGAACATCGCGCGCGGCCATTCGGCGGGAATTCTGCCGCCGAGATTTTCGTAGGCAGCTTCGCCATTGATCACCGGCATGGCGGGTGGAAGTTGATAGGCGTAATTCATCGCGGCGAGCGTGGGCGCGACGGCGTCGGCTTCACCGTGCGGCGTTTGCAACATGTCGAAATCAATCAGCGATGCGTCGTCGATGGCCCAGCGCGCATTGAGCTTGCCGATGCCCGTGGGATGAATGGTGGTGAGCCGATGAAATGGATCGGTGGCGCGAACGTAACGAGCGACTTCTGTCCAGCCTTTCACTTGCTCGCGATCGTCGTAAGGAAAATTTTTCGCAAGATACCACGGGAGGTTCGCCTCGCCCGCGACGCACCACACCACCGGCCACGCGCCGTAACGTGCGATGAGTTCGCGCCAATGTTGTTTCGCGCGCGCCTCGCCCATCATTGGCAGAAAATATCCCCACGCGCCGACGATGCACGGCGTGAAACCTTCGTCGACGAGATAGCGAATGCGCTGATCCGCCGCGTCGAAATATTCCGGGCGAATCCGCGTGAAATTGGTTTCCCAAGGCAAGCCCGCTTCGTTCGCGCCGCGCGGATCGAAGGGAAAACTGTCGGGATACAAACCGGCGACAATCTGAATGACGTTGAACCCTTTTTGCTTTCGGTCAGCGGCCAGTTGTTTGAACTCGTCGGGGAAATGAAGCCGATGAGACAGCCCCATCCACCACGTGTCGCCAAGCCAGAAGAACGGCGTGCCGTCCGCGTGTTGCAGATGACGTTTGTCGGCGGCGACTTGAATGGGGCCGTGTTTGAAGAGCGCATTTTTTCCTTTGTAGGATTTGATTTCGACTTTGCCGGTGACGCCGTGAAGACCATCGTCCTGCGCGCGAGAACATTCGCTGCGGAACGTGTGTTTGCCGACCATTGGCGACGCGTAGCGAACTTTCCAAACATTGCCTCCCGCCCAGAAAGCCGGGACGCGCCGTTCGGTTCCTTTCGGGTCGCGAAACAAAACATCCTGCATCACTTCATTGAACGGGTCGGAATATTTGCGCGCCGACGTGAAGCTGATTTCGGCCATGACGTTCGCTTCGGTTTTCACGACGACCTCTTCTGCGCTGGCGACAATGGCCAATCCTGACCAGAGCAACACGGTGAAAAGCAGTTTGCGACAGGAATGGAAAATAATTTGGCTCATGAATGAATCAGATTGAATGGGGCGTATTCTCATTGTGATTGCGGATGATCTTCAACTCTTTGGATTTATGAGGTTCAGCAAGACGCTGCCTTGGGGAAACCTTTTCTTGTAAGTTTTTTCCGCGACCTGCTTCTAACTCTACAAAGCAGCGATGAATCAAATGGAACAACACGAGCGGTTTGAGCAATGGATGCGCGATCACATCGCCATTCTTTATCGTGTCGTCAACGGATTCGCGGCGGGCGACGACCGCAACGACTTGATGCAGGAAGTGATGCTCGCGGTGTGGAAAGCCGTCCCGCATTTTCGCGGGCATTCCACGGCGACGACGTTTCTTTATCGCGTGTCGCACAACGCAGCTTTGACCTGGCGACGCACCCGGCAAAATTATCGCAAGCACATCGAGCGCGCCGAACTTTTCGCCGCAACGGAACCTCCAATGCACGCCTCGCCACAGGATGAATTGCTGGAGCAATTGTATGTCGCCATTCGAACTCTTCCCGAAGTGGATCGTTCGTTGATTCTGCTTTCACTCGACGGCGTGAGCTACGACGAAATGGCAACCATCCACGGTCTCTCGGAAAGCAACGTCGGCGTGAGACTGAATCGAATTAAACAACGCTTAACGAAACAACTAAACGAAAACGAAACTCATGAACTTCAATGATCTTCAAACTGCATGGAACTCGGGCGGTAACAAACCGAACTCGGTTCAACGCGAGAAATTATCCCAACAATTTGCGGCTTCACTTCGCCGACAACGTCGCAATCATTTGATCTGGTTGGTCTGGACATTTTTTCTGCTCATCGCGATGACCGGTTTCGTGGGTTGGCTTGTTTTCGGAACCGACAAAGTTGATCTCGCCAGTGAGTGGGGAATTCTTCCACTGATGTTAATTCCGTGGAGCGTGGCGATTCTTTTCCTGAAGCGATTTCTGAAACCAGCCGACCCGCTTTGTCGAGGTGACGTGGCCACCACCAACGTGCTTGCTGCTGCTGCGACAGCGAATCGCGCAGCACAATCGAGATTGAAAATTGTCGGTGTGATGTATGCCATTTTTATTCCAGTGCTGGCCTACGCCGTGTGGCAACTCCATGTCGTTGGCAAAACGTCTTCGCGTGAATTGGTCTCAATGACGATTTTCTTTGGAGCCGTGCTCGGCGTGTGCGCGATCGGAGTATTTGTGCGATATCGCTTCCGTTTGGTGCCGCAGCAGAAACATCTCGAATCGCTCCTGAAACAATTTTAGGAAATGTTCCTACCCAATAATCTTTAGATGGCTGAATGCGAATTTCGACCTGCAAAGGTGCGCCCGGTGCGATTGGACCTGCTGCGAAAAAGAAATAGCGGATTTCACGGCGACTCATTTAAATGGAAATATGAAATCCCGTTTCCGTCTGGTTCCGCTCTCATCGCTTTTCATGGCGTGGACTTGTTGGATCGCGCTCTTGAATTGCGATTCGGCAACAGCCGCTGCGCCCTCCAGACCGAATGTCATTCTTATCCTCGCAGACGATCTTGGCTGGACGGATTTGGCGTGTTATGGAAGCGATCTTTACCGGACTCCAAACATCGACCAACTCGCTCGTGACGGAATGAAATTTACGCAGGCTTATTCTGCTTGCACCGTTTGTTCGCCCACCCGCGCCGCCATCCTGACGGGCAAATCTCCCGCGCGACTGCACGTGACGGATTGGATTCCGGGCTTGCCTCCCGCCAACCCAAAATTACTGGTTCCAGACTGGACGAAATATTTGGCGCTTGAGGAAATTTCTCTCGGTCGCGCTTTCAAATCCGCGGGCTACACCACCGCGAGCATTGGTAAATGGCATCTTGGCGATGAAGACTATTTTCCAGCGAAGCACGGCTTCGATATCAACATCGCCGGAAGTTCCGCTCCAGCGCCGCCGAGCTATTTTGCCCCGTATAAAATCGCGACGTTGCCCGACGGTCCGGCGGGCGAGTACCTCACCGATCGTTTGGGAGACGAAGCAGTTCGATTTATTGACGATAACAGGGCTACTCCATTTTTACTGTACTGGCCGCATTTCGCCGTTCACACGCCGATTCAAGCAAAACAATCGTCCATCAGAAAGTTCCGCGCGAAAAAGCAGCCAGGACAGACGCACACCAATGAAGCTTACGCGGCGATGTTGGAAAGTTTAGACGACGCCGTCGGACGCATTCGCAAAAAACTTGATGAAATAAAATTGTCCGAACGCACCATCATTATCTTTGCATCGGACAACGGCGGCCGCGTACCGACGACATCCAATCTGCCGCTGCGGGTTGGCAAAGGAAGTTGTTACGAAGGGGGAACGCGCGTGCCATTCATCGTTTATTGGCCCGGCAACACGAAGGCCAATAGCATTTGCGAAACGCCCGTGATCAGCATGGATATTTATCCAACGATTCTTGAAATGGCTGGTTTGAAAAAAGCCGCGAGACAGGGCGTGGATGGATTGAGCCTCGTTCCACTGCTGCATCAAAAAGCAAAACTGAAACGTGAAACGCTTTTCTGGCACTACCCGCATTATCAACATTATCAACTCGGCGGGACCACTCCGTACGGTGCAATCCGGGATGGCGATTTCAAGTTGATCGAGTTCTTCGACGACATGCGCGTGGAACTTTACAACTTGAAAGACGACCTGGGCGAACAACGCAATCTGACGACGCAAATGCCTGAGAAAGTTGAACAACTGCGGAAGAAGTTGCATTCGTGGCGCAAAGAAGCTGGCGCGCAAATGCCGTCGCGAAATCCGGATTACGATCCCACCAAACCTGAACATGTGCGGATCGAGAAAAAGCCCAAAGCCCAGCCGAATAACTGATGAAGTGACCACGAATCCCACAACGAATCTGGTAACTTGCTTTCGGCGGGATTCTTCCTCCAATTTGCTCGCCATCAATCGGGGCACTACTGATTGTTTCTCTAAATTTCAGTTGGTAAACTGACGCGGATGAACAGGTTTTTATGGTTGATGCTTTGCGTATTCGGATTCTTTGGAACGGGCTGTCACGGCCCCGGATTGGAATTGAAACATCCCATTTCGCTCCGCAGCAGCGTCACCGATCCAACGTTTCGCAATTCACTCGCGGGACAACTTCGAACTGATTTTCTGCCCGGCAACAAGATCGAGCCGCTGCTCAATGGCGACGAAATTTTGCCCGCCATGATTGCGGCCATTCGTTCCGCGACCAATTCCATCAATCTCGAAACCTTCATCTGGAAATCCGGACGCATGAGCGATGCCTTCATCGATGCGCTCAGCGAACGCGCTCGCGCTGGGGTCGAAGTGCGCTGCATCGCCGATGGTCTCGGCACGTTTAGTTTTAAAAATAAAGATGAAAAACGATTGCGCGCGGCAGGCGTGAAATACGTTCGCTACAACAAACCGCGTCTTCATCTGCTCAATCGCATGAACTTCCGCGATCATCGCAAACTAATGATCGTCGATGGCCGGATCGGGTTCACCGGCGGCTCATGCATCGGCGATCGCTGGCTCGGTAATGCTGAAAACAAGGAGGTTTGGCGCGACACGCATTTCCGCATCGAAGGTCCGAGCGTCGCTCAAATTCAAGGCATCTTCGCTGCGAACTGGCTCAAGACTGAAGGCGAAGTATTGATGGGAGAAAAGTTTTATCCCGTATTGAAGTCAGAAGGCGATGCGCTCGCCCAAAACTTTGCCAGTGGCCGAATGGACGGGGGCGAAATGGCGCGCATCGTTTATCTCAGCGCGATCAGTGCTGCACAGAAATCCATCCGGCTCGAACATTCCTATTTCGTTCCCGACGATCTCGCCCTCGAAGCATTGCTAAAAGCGCGGGAGCGCGGCGTGGAAATCGAGGTCATCACGCCCGGCAATATCGACGCCAATATTGTTCGCAATGCGTCGCGCACGCTGTGGCCGGAACTTCTGCGCGCCGGTGTGAAAATTTACGAATATCACCCGGCGATGTTGCATTGCAAAATCATGATCGTGGACGACGCGTTCGTCACCTGCGGCTCAGTGAACTTCGACGAACGTTCCTTCGATATCAACGACGAGTCGAATGTGAACGTGATCGATGCCAGCTTCGCCGCGCGAATGATTGCGGACTTCGAACGCGACAAAGCGCAATCCAAACCCATGCATCTCACCGACGTGCTCGACACGCCGTGGCCCAGGCGCAGTTTCGAATGGTTTACAGGATTATTCCGCGCGCAGCTGTGACATGATAATCAGCCACTGGATGGCGGATTATCCTGTATCGGAGCGCGGCTGTGTCGTCCGCGACCAGCCGCAGCGCTTCGCAGTGAGAGAGCGGTGGAGTGTTTCAGCGTGCTTCATTGGCAACGCGCTGCGGCTGGTTCTCCGCGAACACAGCCGCGGTCCGTAGAATTGAATTCCAAAATTCTCACCCACTTTTAATCACACCCAATTTCTTCGGCTCAAAATAAACTCCCGCTTTGCATTCGCCGTTTCGCCTCGTAATCTCGCGCTAATGCCGAAAGTGAAATCCGCATTTGCTCATGAGCCTCGTTAAGCCCAAACAACGCGTCGCCGACCATCGAGAAATCTTTACGCCGACTAAAACATACCCGCCGATGACGGTGAGCGATCTGGCCGCCGCCACGCAAAGCGGCAACGAATCCAAAGGGGCAGACACATGAGCAAGGATAAGAAACTCAAAATCCGCAACAGCACGGCGGAATTCCTCATCTTCACCCGGCAGGCGGGCGAGGAGGGCATCGAGGTCCGGGTGGCGGAGGAGACGGTTTGGCTGACGCAGAAGCTCATCAGCGTCTTGTTCGATAAGGGGCGCAGCACCATCACCGAGCACTTGAAGAACATCTTCGACAGCGGGGAACTGGACGAAGCGGCAGTGTGTCGGGATTTCCGACGTACTGCGGAGGACGGAAAGGATTACACCACCCGCTTTTACAACCTCGACGCCATCATCGCGGTCGGTTTCCGCGTGAACTCGGCCCGCGCCACCCAGTTCCGACAGTGGGCTACGGGCGTCCTGCGCGACTTCGCCATTCGCGGCTACGTGCTGGACAAAGAGCGGTTGAAAAACGGCGCGTTCCTGAGCAAGGAGTATTACGACAACCTGCTGGCGGAGATCCGCGAAATCCGCGCCAGCGAACGCCGGTTCTACCAGAAAATCACGGACATCTACGTGACCGCGATGGACTACAGCGTGGAGGCCGAGACCACGCAGAGCTTCTTCGCCACGGTGCAAAACAAGCTTCATTTCGCCATTCATGGGCACACGGCGGCGGAGCTGATCGTCGGGCGGGCGGACAGCAAGAAGGACCGCATGGGGCTGACGTCATGGAAGCGCGCGCCGCACGGGAAAATCCTCAAGCCGGATGTCGTCGTCGCAAAAAACTACCTGACGGAAAAGGAACTTAAGGCGCTCGACCGCATCGCGACGATGTATCTGGACTACGCCGAGGATCAGGCCGAGCGCGGCATCCCGATGACGATGCGGGATTGGGCGACGAAGCTGAACGCGTTCCTCCAGTTCAATGAGCGCGACCTGCTGGATCATCCCGGCAAGGTCAGTGCCGAAGTGGCGAAGGCTTTTGCCGAAAGTGAATTTGAAAAATACCGCGTCGTGCAGGACTGGCTGTTCGAGTCCGACTTCGACCGGGCCATCAAGCAACTGCCCGGGAAGGGTGACAAGCCATGAGCGACGAGCCTTTGCCCAATTCCGACCTCATCCTCTACCAGACGGAGGATGGCAGGACGCGCATCCAATGCCGATTTGAAAACGAGACGGTGTGGCTGTCGCTCAATCAGATGGCAGACCTGTTCCAGCGGGACAAATCGGTCATTTCCCGGCACATCAAGAATGTGTTTGAAGAGGGAGAATTGGCCCCGGCGGCAACTGTTGCAAAATCTGCAACAGTTCAAACCGAAGGCGGGAAACAGGTCACCCGGGAGATCGAGTTCTACAATCTGGAGGTCCTTATCTCGGTGGGCTACCGGGTAAAATCGCCGCGCGGCACGCAATTTCGCATCTGGGCCACGCAACGCCTGCGGGAATACCTCGTGAAGGGCTTCACGATGGATGATGAGCGGCTGAAGAATCCGCCGGGCAAGGGGCATGTTGATTACTTCGACGAGTTGCTGGAACGCATTCGCGACATCCGCTCCAGTGAGCGGCGGGTGTATCTGCGCGTGCGGGAAATTTTGGCGCTGGCGGCGGACTACGAGGCCACGGAGCCGGAGACGCAGGTGTTTTTCCAGACCGTCCAGAACAAGCTGCACTTCGCCGCGACGGGGCGGACGGCGGCGGAACTCATCGCCGCGCGCGCGGACTCCGCCCAGCCGAACATGGGCTTGACCGCGTGGCACGGCGGCGTGGTGCGCAAGGGCGATGTGACCGTCGCCAAGAACTACTTGCGCGAGGATGAGATCGAGGAATTGAACCGGCTGGTGGTGATGTTCCTGGATTTTGCGGAGGATCAGGCCCGTCGGCGGAAGCAAATCTTTCTCCAGAACTGGGTAACGCGCCTGCATGATTTCCTGAACCTGAACGAGCGGGCTATCCTGCCGGATGCGGGCAAGCTGAGCCGCGAGGAGGCGCACCGCCTGGCCGAAGAAGAATATGAAAGATTCGCCGCCCGCCGCCGCGCCGCGCTTGAAGCGCAAGGTGAGGCGGATTTACTCGGACGGCTGGATGCCGAGGTGGAGAAGCTGGCGAAACCCAAGAAACCGAAACCATGAGCGCCCAAGCCAGTTTTGCGTTGCGCGGCCGAAATCCGTGTTCATCAGGGTGTATCCGTGGTTTCAATCCCATCGTTCCGGTTCAGCCGGTGTCCGAGCTCGGGCGCGCGATTTCTTCGATCAAATAAACTCCCGCTTTGCATTCGCCGTTTCGCCTCGTAATCTCGCGCCGATGCCGAAAGTGAAATCCTCTGCAATAAAGCCCAACGACTCCGGCCTGAACTTCGAAGCCCAGTTCTGGGCCACCGCAATTTGCAGCACGCCTAATATCTCCCTCTCCGCCTCGAACGGGGAGAGGGCTGGGGTGAGGTGTCGAATGCTGTTTTCGCCCGTGAACAACGCCAACTACGCGTGGATTCAATATTTCCTCTTGTTCGGTTCACTTTTTAAAATTACGCACTTAACTTAAACCGATCCTATTATATGCAAATCCCGGCGATTCCAGTGAAACAATGGCTACCCGAATGGGAAAACGTCGAGTTCGACGCCAAGCTCGGCAGAAAAAAGCCGCAGCCACGATTTTTTATGTTCACGATGAACGCCAAGCACCTGAGATCTCTTTGCGGGATTTATCGCCGGACTCTTCAAAATGACTCGGCCCGCCATCGGCAATTTGGGATTCAGCGAAGGCACGACGAAAAGCGGTCCGTTGAGATCGCCGACTACGTTCGTCACGGCTACCCGTGGCCCGAACTTTCTCCATCAAAGAGGG
>JBBQAX010000006.1:0-37274 GCA_038316905.1 Verrucomicrobiota bacterium
CGGCGAATGAAATGAATCGGCTCCTCCCGGAATTTGGCTACTCGGCTAAACCTGTTGAGCAATGACGCAAAATCCAGGTTGAATGCGGCGGGTGGCTCGAGTCGTATAAATCCGCCCGCCACCCGTGTCGCGAAATGATCGCCTCAAATTGCGGCTGATGAATTTCAGTAAAATGGAGTTCGCACAAAATAACGGTGTGCGGTGAACAATGCGGCAATTCCTGGTCCAACACCGCCAACTCCGCCCCTTCCACGTCGAGCTTGAGCAGATCAATTTTTTTCAAGTCGCCGCGAAAATACGCGCTGAGCGAGGTCGCCTCCACTTCTCGTGCCGCGCTCGTCGGGGCGGATTGCTTTTGCTTGGTGCCCGCCGTTAAAAAACCGCTGTTGGATTGTCCGCCCGCGAAAGTCAGTGTCGCTTCTTCTTTCCAAACTGCTTTGGGAACCACTTCTCCATTGATTTGGTTGAGCGAAAAATTTTGACGCAGGAGCGGCAGATTTTTCTGTTCCGGTTCAAAAGCGATCAACCGCGCTTTCGGCCAGCGATTATGCACGAAAAGAGAAAAGCAACCGATGTGCGCGCCTGCGTCCACGATCAAAAGAGGCTCGCGCGGAAAGGAAAGCGCCAGAGGCAATTCGAAAAAATTCTCGAAAAAACTGGCGCGATCGCCGGGATCGTTCTGCCGCAAACAAACTTCGAGCGTTTGCTCCAGGGCTAGTTTCACTTGGACGGATGGAGCGTTGGGAAGCAACAGACGTTTTAACAAATGACGTCCCGGCACTTTGTGGTAGCGGTGACAATAAAGCCCCAGCAAACGCAGGCGACTTTGAAAATCCGCGCCCGCTTTCCAAACATCTCCGAGTTGCGAACGATTCTGTTTATTCTGTTTCACAAATTCTCAATACTTATTTGGCTAACGCTGCCGTCAATTGGCACCAATGATTCTCCGGTGAGAACTTGATGTCTAATTCCTTTCGTAGCTCGTCTGCGATGACACTCATTTTCGGCAAATTCTTCTGTGCCTCCAAAACAGTTTGGGCCAGGGACTCAGGATCGTTCGTTGCGCTGACGAACGAATTCTCACACTTGCCATAAATCTCGGCGAGGCCAGGCAGCGACGTGGCAAAACACATTTTTCCGAGCAGAAAGCTTTCAATCACAGCGCGCGGCAACCCTTCGTGGCGGCTCGATAACAAAGTGCCTTCGGTGCGCTGAATCAAATTGCCGAGATGAGCGACTTGTCCGGCAACACAAACGTGCTGTTCCAATCCGACGCGACTAATCTCTTGCTCTACACGCTGAAAATAATCCGTGTCCGTGTCGCCCGCGAGAATCAAACCCCAATCCTGCAAGCCAGCATCATGCAAAGCGCGAAGGGTGCGAATGGTTCCAATTTGGTTTTTGCACTCGCTGAGCAGGCCAATGTGCAGCAGCCATTTTTTCACACGCGGAAACTGATTCAGCATCACAGATATTTGAGCGTCGGCGTCAGGGTCGATCGTGGGTCGCTGAACCGGATTGTAAACGACACGGCTGTTTCCCGGGAGAGTGGCGGTGCGATCCAATTCCTGCTTGAGTGCCGCCGAAACGCAGAGCACCCGGTCTAGTTTGTGCAAATGATACTGCCGCGCTTTCGGCGCAGCGGTTAAAGCAGATTCACGCACATAACTTGCCGAACGACATCCGAGTTGCCTGGCTAAAAATTGCGCATGGGGAGCCCACCAGCGTTCGTTACTGATCACGTAATCCGGTGCGAAATCGCTGAGCCGTTTTGCAATAACACCCAACTTTCTCGCGAAAAAAAAGCGCTCAGGCCATTTGCGCCATTCCGGTATCCTCGAGATGGCGGGTTCAATTCCGAGTTCTCGACATTCGCTGACGAACGAACCTTCTTCCCCGCAGAGAACCCTAAATTGAAAATCTTTTTGCGTGCATGCGATGCGCAAGGTTTGCAGCAGGCTGTTCTTGGAACCGCCCGGGCCAACAGACCGCTGGATGAATACAACGCGCATCGGTGTCATTAAATGGAAGGCCGCCGCGCGTCACAAGCCGCGAATAAAAAAGGGAAGAAATCGTCGTCATGTTTAACCTTTTGTTCGCCTTGGGATTCCGCTAATTAAAAAACCGCATGTCCGCGCCGATACTTTCACATTCCAGGAACTCAATCGAACCGCAGATTCTTTTTCCGAATCCCGTGTTTTGATCTGGAACACTTCTCGCCATAATTTTTCATGGTTCAGGAACAACGATTGACGAAAACCACTACTGCAATGCGAACTCGTTCCTGGAAAGGAACCGTCTTTTTGAGCGGACTGACTATCGCAATCTTCGCTGTAATCATGACCGCCCCGCTTGATTTGATGCAGGGCAACGAGGATCGCATGGCCGGATTCACTTACGATGCGGTGCATAATGGAAATTGGATTTGTCCAGTGGATCAGGTCGGTAATTTACCGACCAAACCGCCGCTCTTCGCGTGGCTTTCGTCTCTTGCGACGCTCGTGACGGGAAGTTTGAATCCCTTTACGCTCTATTTCCCTGCGGTTCTTGCCACGCTCCTGCTTGCCTGTGTCGTTTATCTCACGGGAACTAAATTTTTCGATAAGCGCTCCGGCATTCTCGCCGGGTTGGCCCTCTTGTTTTCGCCTGGAATGATCAAACAAATGGACGCGTGTCGTCATGATGGCTTGTTTGCTCTCGGCATTTCGTTGGCCGCAATCGCTGCATTTCATTCGTGGATGTCCGGCCGCAATTGGATTTGGTTCTGGCTCGCCACGATCATCGCCACGCTCACAAAAGGACCGCTCGGACTTGTATTGGCGGCAGGCGGATTAATTGCAGTCTATTGGGAAAAAAGATCGGGCGAATCATTTCCACTCCGAGGCAGGCAATGGCCCGGAATAATTGTGTTTTTGCTGATCACAGGCGGATGGTTTGCGCTGGCTTGCTGGCAAACGAATGGAGCGATCATTCAAAAAATGATTTTTCAGGAACTTATCGGTCACGCGATTACGGGCAAAGATAGTGACGTAGTGAGTTCCGGTTTTTACAAACCGGCCTTAACCTTTCTTGGCAACTTCGCACCGTGGAGCTTGCTCGTGGGACTCGGTCTTTGGCGAATTTGGAAAAAACCATCTTCGGATTCCACCGAACGCCGCTTTGAACGTTTTCTTTTTTGCTGGTTTGTCTTGGGACTGGCTCTTTTTTCACTGGCCGCCCACCACCGTTCGCGCCTGATCATACCTCTGTATCCCGTTGGCGCTTTGCTTGCGGGACGCGAACTCGCCCGACTGCTCAGCAGCATCAGTCCCAGGAGATTTTTTCAAACGTGCACGGCCGTGACAGTGGCTGGTTTGATCGTCGTCGCAGTTGACCAACACATCGTCGAGGGAAAAAGCCGAGGCGTCGTGCAAACGGAAGGAATGCGCCAGTTCGCCCAAACCGTGCGCGACAATCATTATTTGCCGCTCACGAAAACTGATGCGCCATTTGCATTTCAATTTTATCTCAATGACGTGCGGCCATTGACGCCACTGAATCTCGGGATCGAGCTTCTGCAAAAAGAAAAGCCCGTGTTCGTCGCAGTCACCAGTTTGGAGAAAATCAGGAAACGCTCAGGGCTAACGAACCTTTACGAACTGGCCCGTTGGCCTCAAACCGGTGAATCGCTGCTGTCAATTGTCAGCAATCATCCCAAGGTTAGAACGGTTGCGCTTCAGAGACGGAAATAAATAGAGTGCCTGATTGGATGAACGCGCCTTTGGCTCATAAATCGAATCTTCGGAAAAATAGTCCCCCATGGCTCACGGTGTCGGCGGGGAAATGGTCGTGGAAAATTCATGCCGGCTTCAATTCATCAGAGTTGCTGCGACGCCTGGCCGCGCCCGAGGCCTTTATTACAGCGGCGACCAAACCTCTCCGCGAAGACCTTCGTCCGCGCAATACTTTTGTCACCTCGCTTGCGTGGCCGGAATGTTATCCGTGTCCGCTGGTTTTGAAACGATTCCGCCCCTTGACCTTATTGCATTCCTTGAAAACCACGCGAGGCTCGCCAGCAATTGCGGCGTTCGAAAAAGCCTTTTTGTTGCTGAATCAAAATATCCTCACGGCGCTTCCCGTCGCCGCCAGCGAAACGCGCTGGAAGGCGGGTCGCCCGGAATCTTTTCTCATCACTGAATATGTTCCCAACGCGCAGGCCTTGAGGGAGTTTCGCCAAGGCACGTTTTCAAAGCACCAGAATCGAATAGTGATTTGTCGCCTGGCCGAAACCATCGCCCAATTGCACAACACGCGGATTTCCCATACCGATCCCAGCGCCTCCAATTTTTTTGTCCAGCATGACGATCTGAAGCAGTTCCAGATCGTTCTGATCGATCTGGACGGGTTGCGTCCCTGTCGCGAAATTTCTCCACAGAAAACGGCAGCTGATTTAACTTTTCTCTGTCGTAGAATCCCGATGTCAACACGGGAAAAACTTTGGTTTCTGTCCCAATATTGCCGCACCAGGAAAGATGCAATCGCATCGAGGGATTTGCTCGCGCTGTTGGAAATACAATCTCTTGCAGAGGCAAAAAAGCCGACAGCAACGCAGCTCGTTCAGCGGGGAAGCTTTTGCTGGGAAGCTCGCCGTGGCGTGTTGCACCAAAAAGTTCTGTCGGTCATGACGAAGCCCGAATCATTCCTGAAAACCAGCGAATTCTATTTCAAAAATTCGAGAGTCGTTACTGTTTCGCGCGTCCCAGGATCTGCGCCGGGCGAACCCGATCTCGTCCTGCGCCGTCTGAAATACGGGAAGCTTAGCCACCGGATTAAAGATACGTTCCGCGCTTCACGAACACGCCGAGCCTTGTATCACGGATTGTTGTTGGAGAAAAATGGCATCGCCACTCCCCGCGCTTTTGCGGCGACAGAAACACGTCAACTCCGTCTTCCAACCGCTGCGTATCTGATCACTGAACAAATTCCCGGCGCACAAACCTTGATCAAATTCGTGTCGCAGACATCCAACGACTGCGGAACGCTGGCCGTTCGTCTCGCCGATTTGCTGGCGCGATTGCATAACAAAGGTTTTTCCCATCGCGATCTGAAACCGACAAATATCTTAATCGACGAAAATCTGAATCCGTTTTTGATCGATCTGGACGGATTGCGAGTCTGGAAGAGTGTCACCGCTCAGCGGTCGGTGGCCGATCTGGTTCGATTAGCGCAAGGGATTTCAGGTCATCGGAAAAAGCTGCGCTTTTCGTCCTGGCGCTTTCTGAAACGCTATTGTGAACAGCGCGAAGGAACGTTTGCGGTTCGAGATTTGGCTGCGCAAATTGGAAGCAAAATTTCGCGCTGAATGAAATCCGTTCCAAAAGCAACGTCACGATCCAGCCAAGCCGAACAGGAAATTTCCTGGGTCCGGCTTCCCGGCAATCACATTGGATTTGTTCAGAGAGAATGGAACGAAGCTCTGGCAAGGGCGGGATTGCAAACGGCTGATCATTTTTTCTCGGCGGTCGGGGAACCGCTTTCCAAGCCCGGTTTGGGCAAACGTTATCGCGCGCGACTTTCCATCGATGGACAACAGCTCTATTTAAAACGTTACGATGGCGACACGCTGACAGGTCTGCTGACCCGGTGGTATGAGGATGGAAAACAAACCACCACGGCAGAGCGCGAAGCCAACGTCGCCATCGGGTTGATGGAGCAAGGAATTGGCGCCTGCATTCCGGCAGCCTATGGCCACTCCCGCAATTTTGGCACGGCTCAAAAAAGTTTTATCGTCACCGCTGCCGCTCCCGGAGTTTCTTTGGAAACATTTGTTGAAAGCAAAAGCCAGATTTCATGGAATGAAAAATTACGACTCATTCAAGCCGTGGCCCTGCTTGCACGGCAATTCCATGAGAACGGCTGGCGGCATCGAGACTTTTATCTTTGCCATATTTTCATCCGCAAAATTGAAGAACAGATTCAACTTACGCTCATCGATCTCGCCCGCGTTTTTCGTCCGCGCTGGCGCAGAGAGCGATGGCTCATCAAGGATTTGGCGCAGCTGAATTATTCCGCGCCGCAGCGAGTTTTCTCACGCACCGCACGATTGCGTTTCGCGCTCGAATATTTTCGCTGTAAGAAATTGAACCACATGCAAAAAACTTTGTTGCGAGAAGTTCTCAAAAAGACGGAATCGATTTCCCGTCATGATCGAAACCGCTCATGAAAGTCGCTTTCCTGATTGAACGCCTGGATCCGCGACGTGGTGGAATGGAAACTTCCGCTGCACAATTTCTCACCGAAGTCGCGCTGCTTGGCCCGGAGATCCACGTCGTAACGCAAGAGGTTGCGCCCGATTTCTCCATCGTTCCCGTCCATCAACTCGGAATTCGCGGCAGCGGTCGCACGGCTCGCTACAAAAATTTCGTGGAAGGCGCACAAAGTTATTTGCAAGGAGGCAACTGGGATGTCGTTCACGCGGTCACGCCCTGCATCGATTGCAATTTGTATCAGCCGCGCAGTGGCATTACCCAACAAGCCCTGAGCCGCAGCGTCGCTGTACGCAAAAATTGGTTCACCCGTTCGCTGCGCAAAATTGGCGGGGTTTTAAACTCCAAGCAGCGCCTCCTGACGAAATTGGAGCAGCAACTTCTGACGCGCAATAATCCTCCGATAGTAGCGGCGCTCAGCCGTTTCATGCGGCGGCAACTCGAGGAATCCTACGCGTTGCCCGAGGAAAATATTCGCGATGTCTTCAATGGGATTACTATTTCGCTGCCCGATGCGACGGAACGAAAAACTATTCGCGAGAAGCTTCGACGAGAACAGGGCTTAAGTGAAAACGATTCGGTTGCGCTCTTCGCCGGTCACAATTTTCGCCGAAAAGGTCTCTCAAAAATTCTGGAAGCGCTGGCCAAAGATCAGGCGCAAAACTGGCATTTGCTCGTCGCCGGCAAAGACTCACCGCGAGCCTATCAAAGGCTGGCGCAGGAGTTGGGAGTGGCGGACCGCGTGCAGTTTCTTGGCTCGCGCTCTGATGTGCGCCAACTCTATCTCGCGGCGGATGTTTGTGTGTTGCCGACTTATTATGATCCTTGTTCGCGCACAGTGCTGGAAGCGATGTCGTTGGGGGTTCCCTGCATTTCCACGGCGTTTGACGGTTCGTCCGAGTGCATCACGCAAGGTGAAAACGGATTTGTGCTGGAATCGCCCGACGCCGTGGACGTTTTAGCTGCGCATCTCAACGCGTTGAGTAATCGCGCGACTCAAATCAAGATGTCCGAAAATGCCGTCGCGCTCTGGGAAAGGCTTTCGATGCGGCGTCATGCCCGTGAAATTTTCGACATTTACAAATTCATTGCCGAAAGCTCATCGAAAGTTTGAGAAAGTTGGTTTTTCTAACCGCAAAAGGTTGTTTCAAACTTGATTCGTGATTGCTCCTTTGCTTCCTTGGTTGGTCTGAAAATTTTTCAATTTTAAAAAATTTAAATGTCACATTCTCACACGAATTTCTCGAACCGATATTCCGCAAAAAAAACAGTCAAACCGGTGAATTTCATTTGTTTAGCTCCTGGCGCGAAGACGGTTTCGTTGATGGGCGATTTCAACGATTGGCATCCAGCTTCGCATCCAATGAAAAAGCAGGCAGATGGCGCGTGGTTGATTCAGGTGCAAATGAATCACGGCCATCATCATTATCAGTTCAACGTGGATGGCAAACCAACTTTGGATCCCCGTGCGCAGGGAATTGCGCGCAACGAGAAGAATGAAAAAGTTTCGATGATGTCGGTCAATTGAGCGAAGTCGAATCGGCGTCAAATTTTTCGTCGATCTCTTTTTTTCGACTCGCCCGTTGCTCAGCGAAAAAGCTGCGCAAGATCGACGCGCATTCCGCTTCGCGCACGCCATGCGTGATCTGACTTTGATGATTCAAAGTCGGGAATTGCAAAAGATTCATCGCACTTCCCGCCGCGCCGCCTTTGGCATCGCTCGCGCCGAAAACCACTCGCGCCAGCCGCACATGCACGATGGCTCCCGCGCACATCGGACACGGTTCCTTGGTGACGTAGAGCGTGCAATCGGTCAACCGCCAATCACCCAGCACTTCTTCGGCCTGCGTGATGGCGAGCATTTCGGCGTGGGCGGTGGCGTCTTTTAAGGTTTCAACCTGATTGAATGCGCGGGCGATGATGTGTCCATCGCGCACAATGACGGCACCGACAGGAACTTCTTCGGCAGTGTAGGCGCGCTTGGCCTGACGCAAGGCTTCTCCCATAAAATACTCGTCGCTTTGAAGATCAATGATCGGCTCGTCCATGAATAAGAAATGCCGATAAAAAGTGGCGGCTGTCGAATACAAACTGGCTTCTCATTCAAATTGTTGAAACGCACCGGCTCCCGCCGGAATTCGTAAGTACAAACGTTCTCCGAAATCTGAGCGCTGGACGAATGCTGCATTCGAAACTTACTGTCCTTTATGGAAACAAAAGTTCGTTATCGAATCAAAAGACGGAGAAGCGTGTTGAACAAGTTGTCGAGGCGTCTCTTCGCGAATCCGAAAGCCAAATGGATTGCGCTCGCGATAGCTCTGGGTGCCGGAACGGTTTTCAATAGCGATAATCAAATCAGTTCTGCCTATGCTTTCGATAGCACAACGGTTCCTGGTATTCCGGAGCCATCCACCATTTCATTGCTGTGCTGCGGTGCCGTGTTCCTGTTCGTTTCACGCGCTGGAAAGAAGATTGACTGAGGCATTCAGACTCACGTTAATTGCAATGCTTCTTCGATCGTCCAATCGTTCCTTCCATCCAAACGGCAATGGCAATGCGCCGCGAAAAATCCACCGCGATATTTGCAGAAAAGCGGCCAGACTTGTTCGAGATCGCTTTGCGGCATTTTCAACAATGCAAGCTGGTCGGCGCGGAAGAATCCAAATTTCCCTTCGCGATGCACGGGCGGTAATTCCTGGACCGGGTTTTATTTTTGAAAAGAAAAATCAACCAGTGCGTCTGGCCTTGATAGCCGTGTTCGCTTTGGTTCGTCCATGGGAATAGAACCTAAACCTGCGGAGGTTCTTCGCCGCGTTCCGCAAACCATTGCCGTAGAAAAACAAGATCGCCTGCGTCCTTCGCGCGATGCGTGACCACTTTCATGCGCCAAAGCAACCGAGGCGACGCAAACGGAATTGGAACGCCATCCACTTCGCGAACCACAACATCTTTGGCGGCTTCGGCGTAATCGATTCCCCCTGCCGAACGCATCAAATCCACGAGAATTTCGTCTCCGACGCGGATGACATTATATTTTTGAAGTTCGCCGGGCTGAAGTTCGCGCACCGCGTTGTCGGGCAAAGTGGAAAGGGCAGAAAAAACTTTCGCTTCATTTTCCAAATCTGCGGCGAAGGTAATTTGCGGCACGGATCGCAAATCCGCCGACGACCACATATTTTGCGCCGCGCTCGTTTAAAGCGCGGCACAAGTCCCGCAAATCCTCTACCGTTGGCTCACGGGATTCTAA
The DNA here is from genome assembly GCA_038316905.1 of Verrucomicrobiota bacterium. Classification (GTDB taxonomy): domain Bacteria; phylum Verrucomicrobiota; class Verrucomicrobiia; order Limisphaerales; family CANJXF01; genus CANJXF01. The sequence goes on from JBBQAX010000006.1 coordinate 9,493, forward strand.
TTTTTCGGACGAGAGATCATCCGCCATAACCATTGGTCTGCTTCTTCGTGGGTTTTGAAACGAAACACGCCGCGCGGGACGGGGATACCGCCAAAGGCTTTTCTCCACGCGACGGAATTTGCGATGGAACTCGTAGCGGTGGAAAGACCATCGGGAGTGGCCGTGCGCCGTCCGACGAAGCGGTCAATTTTTTCTTCAACGTTGATGAACGGTTGTTTCACGGCAGCGCCAGAATAAGTCGCACGCGGATGCAAAGCAAGCGACCGCCAGCTCTTAAACACGTCATTTCTTCCGCGATCTCTCCAATCACAAATGCAACGATGCTCACGCTTCAATTTTTGCACTGCGGCTCTCTTCAATCGTCCATTCGTTCCGTCCATCCGCGTGACAATGGCAATGCGCCGCGAAAAATCCTTTCCGATATTTCCAGAATAACGGCCAGATTTGTTCGAGATCGCTTTGCGGCATTTTCAAGGAAGCAAGTTGATCGCGGCGGAAGAATCCAAATTTCCCTTCACGATGCGCGGGCGGGAGTTCCTTTAAACGCGTTTTAATTTCAAAAAGAAAAATCAACCAGTGTGATTGTCCCTGGTAACCATGTTCGCTGATCACGCCGAAGAGATGCAGGTCAGACGGTTGAATCTTTAGACCAATCTCCTCCTCGGTTTCACGGCAAGCGCATGCGTAAGGGGACTCGCCGATGTCCGTCATCAACTTTCCACCGAACGGACTCCAGCAACCAAAATTAGGTTCCTGTGCGCGTTCCATGAGAAGGATTTCATCACGATCGTTGAACGCATAGAGCAGCGTCGCGATTTTATACGGCAGAGACATGGCGAGAAATTTCGAATGGCGAATTGCCAATGTCGAGTGAAGAAAAAGAGTCCAATTGAAAAAGAGCAATATTTGAAAACAGAAAAGCCAGCCGCCCTCTTGAGTTCATTCGAAAGGGTTTTTGGCGATCGGAATGGCAACAGACACGCGTGGAAGAAAAAATGGCGCGACACACACATACAGCCATGCCACCACGAAATGAGCCCCGAAGAAAAAGAGAAACCGAATGAGGTCGAACGCTTGCAATCCGTAAAAGACAATTGCGAGGTTCATCAAAAGCGCCGCAGGGATTTGGGCAGTGGAGACGAGCCGCCAACTCGCGCGCCACGTCAATTCACGATCTGCAAAATAGGCGAATGCTTTCGCTATTGGAGCATAGATCAGAGCCAGAAAAATCCACGAAAACCAGACGCCAAGGAATGTCACCACTCCGCACAAAGCTAGAATAACGGGCTGACGCGCACCCCACCAGGGTTCCGCCGTCGATCGGCCGATCTGAATATTTTCCTGCGGATAAACAAACATCCCACAGCCGAATATAGAGCATACCTGAAAATATGCGTGGCGCAGTTCCACCTGAAGATCGGCGGTCTGGCCGGTAGCGCCGGATTCTTCGAGATCGACAACAAAAGAAAGGAATCTTCCCTCCGCCAAAACTCCTGAAACGACATTGGTCAACTTTCTATTTTGAAGTGCTGAGTCATCGGGAAGCTTCGTCATCGCCTCGACAATGGACGGAACATAAGCCGCATTGAAAAACCAAACCACGATGATGGCGGCAAGCAGCGCCATGATCATTTGGAGGAGTAAAACGCGGCGGACTGATCCGAGCGCGAATGTAGCGACACCATAAAAAGTGAATGGCTGTCTCGGTCGGAGAGACTTGGTTTCCACTGGCGCGCTGTCCGCAGCAGGTTTTTCAGGAGCGTCGTCGTTCATCAGTTCTCCAACAATACCACTTGTTGCCGCGCCAGAATCTTGACGCTCCCTGTCTTAGGCGAGCGGTTTCTGCGCCTGCGCACCAGGAGGTGGTTGCACCACCGCTACTGATAGCGGAAAGCGGAGCTTCATCACGTCATCAACCAGAATTTCCAAATAATAAGTTCCAGCGAACTCAAATTGAACCTGCCCGAAAACAGTGACGTTGGTGGCGTGGAGCGCGGCGTCTTCGAGACCAAATTTCACTTCGCTCTTTCGCAGCACAGTCGTTTGATCCGGCGCTATTAATCGAACGCTTTCAACAAATTGGCCAAGCCCGGCGGTCCAACGTGTAAAAAAGCAAAGTTTCCCGGCAGTAACGGGAAGTTGTGGCACGCGAATAAAATTTATAACGCCGATGATGATGAAATTTCCGTTCGCTTCCTGACGGACATCTTCACAGATTAAAGCGCATTGGAGGTCGGGTAAGATTCTTGTGGCTTGCATGAGTTTGTTAGGAGTTTTGGAGTTTCGAAAATTATTTGGTGGCGAGTTCAGCAGCGCGAGCCGTGTTTTGCAATAGGAGAGCAATGGTCATGGGTCCAACGCCGCCGGGATTCGGTGTGATCTTTCCGGCAATCGGCTGAACACGAGAGAAATCAACATCGCCTACCAGGCGCGAACCCCCTTTCGCGGACACGTCGGCAATTCTGTTCACGCCGATATCAATCACGGTTGCGCCGGGTTTTACCATGTCGGCTTTGAGAAATTCTGCGACTCCGATTGCGGCGATGATGATGTCTGCGCGACGGCAATGCACGGCGATGTCCCGAGTTTGCGAATGACAAATCGTGACGGTGGCGTTGGCGTGCTGACCTTTTTGCATGAGGATTGCAGCCATTGGTTTACCCACAATATTGCCGCGTCCTAAAATGACAACTTCCGCACCGGCAATATTCGTTTGAGAACGAATCAGGAGTTGATGGACGCCTGCTGGTGTGCAGGGAAGAAATCCCGTCGTATCGCCCAACATCAATTTCCCAACGTTGACCGGATGAAAGCCATCCACATCTTTATCGGGCGAAACGGTGGAGTAAATTTTCGTCTCATTGATGTGTTTAGGCAACGGTGCCTGCACGAGGATGCCGTGAACTTTCGCGTCAGCATTGAGGTGAGCTAGAATCGCGAGCAATTCATTTTCGGAAGTGTTTTCGGGAAGAACTTGTGTCTCAGACAAAATGCCGACGCGGGCAGAAGTCCGCTCTTTCATCCCAACATAAACTTTGGAAGCGGGATCTTCACCGACGCGGACGAAGACCAATTTCGGCTCGACCCCGCGCGCTCTGAGGGCAGAAACTCGTTGGGTAGTTTCTGCGTGGAGTTGTTCCGAGATCGCGCGACCGTCGATTAAATTATCCACGGTTCAGGGCGTTTCCACCGTTTGAAGCGCTTCAAGTTCAATGACAGGCGTGTTGCGCCAACGTTTGTCGATCATCTCTTCCCCGGTCACAATTACCCGCAGGCCAATCAAATCCTTCAACGTAAAACCCGGTTTCGAGCTATAAAGATAGTTAATTATTTTACCAGTTTCCAAGTTTTCGAGTTCGTAGTAGGAAGGCGTTTGCACGTTAAGTGAGCGGCGCACAATTCCTTCTCGGGTCACAATCCGTTTAGGCAAAGGTTCTTCAACGACCGGTTCAGGAGCAGCGACTGGCGGTGCGACAGGTTCGGCCACGGCCGGTTCAGGTGGTGCGACCGGTTGAATGGGCTCAGCAGGAGCAGTCGTTTCTGGAGCAGGAACCTGAACAACTTCTGGAGCAGGTTCCGGCGCTGCTGGAGGAAGCGGAGTGGAAGCGCGATCAATCAAGTCGGCCGCAACGAAAGCAAAAGTGTTCGGGGGAGTTTCAATTTCAATCCAATCTTCTACGGTCCGGATTTCTTTGATGGAGGCGCCTTTCTCCAAACTGCCGACCACGCTAAAGTTTTCTCCCGGACCCGCGCGAACCTGGAGCTTACTCGCCTTCACCGTTTTGCTATTCGCATCGATGAAATTCGCATTCACCCAAACTGGCGTATTGGTGGGCATCGCAATGCGATACCAATTGGCCGGTTCGTTCTTCTTGGTTTTCCCGAGTGTAATTTCTTCCAACAACGCCACTGATTCGCCTTGGCGAAGTTTGGTGATGACCTCGCCGACGAACGACGCACGGCCTCGCACATTGACATTGCCGTCTTTTACAACCCCGGTTTCAGGCGGATTGATTGAACTGATCGAGTCAGGTTTCTCCGGTGCTGCCGCGGGCGATGCCGCTTTCTTGGATTTCTTCGCAGCTGGTTTGGCAGCCTCTGGTGCAGAACTAACTTCCGGAGCAGGCGTTGGAGTTGGAGGAGTCGATGTCGGCGCATCTTGCGCAACGAGCGACGATGTCACCAAAAGTGTCAGTGCTAGAATAAGCCCATGTATCATTTTCATAACTTTGGAAGTAGAGATTTAATCTCCGATTCTGTCAATGTTCGCCATTTACCCTCTGGTAATTCGCCGAGTTTGATCGGGCCAATTTTCGTCCGTTGCAACCGTTCGACGACAAGTCCCTGCGCTTCAAACAGCCGGCGGACTTCTCGATTTTTTCCTTCGCTCATTTCCAACTCAATGACGCTGCGTGAATTGGTTGCCGAAAGAATCCGCGCTTTTTCTGCTTTCAACATTTCACCAGCGTCTTCAATTCCCTGCGTCACTTTTCGCAAAACTTCTACCCCAACTTTTCCCTCCACTGTTGCGAGATAGGTTTTTCGAATTCCGTAGCGCGGATGAGTCAGATGCAGACAAAAATCGCCGTCATTGGTCATGAAAATCAAGCCTTCGCTTTCATAATCCAAACGGCCGACCGAATACAAACTGCTCCACTCACGAGGAAGTAAATCGCCGACCAACCGCCGAGGCGATCCTTCTTCCCGTGCGCAAAGAAATTTCCTCGGCTTATGCAGCGCGACGTAAATCTTGCGTTTGGGTTTGATGCGCTGGCCATCGATTTCAACCCGGTCGTGCTCGGGATCAACTTTGGTTCCCAGTTCGCGAACTTCCTTGCCATTGACCGATACCTGCCCAGCCAAAATGATTTGTTCACTGGCGCGGCGAGAAGCCACCCCGGCCTCAGCCAAGAACTTTTGTAAGCGAACCATTAAAAACGGGGGAAACCGACGTGAGTGCAGGAGGCAGAAGGCAGCCGGAGCGCTAGAAATTCAACACGCATCAGACTATCTGTTCTGCGTTGATTAAGCGTCTGGCTTGGTTTTGCGCAGACCGGTAACGCGGTCGCCATCTTTCCACTGGCCGCGTTTTTTAAGGACTTCGACACGCTCAAAGCGTTTCATAACGTTGCGTTTGCCGCCAGTGTTGCTGGCTGCCCGGAGACTAGGATGCTGTGACATAAAATTAAACGATTGTGTCCCGTCCTTTTTGGAAACGGGGGTGCTTATGTAACATGACAGACGCCGATTGCAAATCGTTATTATCTAATTTGCCTCGAATTTCAGGGAGGCTGGGGCGGCTTCTGATGAAGATCGTTAAAGTGGCTACCGAATTGCTTTTGGGTTTGCGACCGTCAGTAAGAACCGAAATCTTCGGCTCCTCGGGACGGAAAATTGTCTGAATAATGGAATGAGCGCGACAGCGACATTGAATCCGGGCGAAGAAGCCCAATTAACGCAAACGATTGAGATGTTTGAGACCATCACTCAATCGCAGCCGCAGGATTATCAATCTCTCGAAATCCTCAAGGAGGCTTATCTCAAATTGGGTAAGCCAAAGGAAGCGGTTAAAACATCCAAACGCATCGCCAGCGCGTATGTTCATCTGGGACAGCTTTCTTCTGCGATCCTGGAGTATGAGACAATTCTACAGCGCGATGCGGATGACAAAGACGCCCTCGCAGCGATGGCCGAGCTTGAAAGCAAAGCCAACAGCCTCACCATTGATACGAGTGCCGTTGAAACTCAGCCCAATCGCAAGGCGTTCGACACCGCGATGGTTTACAAAAACGCCAATGGCGCGCCTGCATCAAAAGCGGAGGTCGATGACGGACGGCTGACGATGCGCAAGATTTTCGTGGAAAGTAAGGTCATTTCTGCCGGAGATTTCGAGAACTGCTGGGCCACACCAAGTCTCACTGAAGCGCCCGAAAAGATCTTTGATCCATTCATCCAGTTGCTCGCCGAAAAAGGAATCACGCAACTTGATAAATCACTCAAAATGATTTTGGACAAAACGCGTCTGGGCTATTTGATGATCGAGAAATACGACGTGGATATGGATTTAGCGCGCAGTTTTCCACGCGACCTATGTCAGCGTTGGTGTGTCTTGCCGTTTGATCGAATGAGCAGATCGATCATGGTCGCAACCGCCAATCCATTTAATAAACAGGCGGCGCAAGAACTCCAGGCAGCCACGTCGAACCGCATCATCTGGTATATGGCGCCGCCGCTGGACATCATAAAAGTGTTACGCAAAGTCTTCCGTTAATTTACCTATGCCTCCCTTAAAATCATTCGGCGAACGTATCGCCGACGCACTCGTCGAAGACGGCTTGCTGACCTTCAAGCAAGTCGAAGAGATGGTGGAGTTGCAAAAGAAAGAGGGCACCCGGCTTCACAAATTGCTGCTCGAAAAGTCTCTCGTCACCGAGCAAGACATGGTCGTTTCCATGGGCCGCGTTCTGAATACGCCGCCCGTCAATCTCGCCCGCACCTCGATTCCGCCTGAAGTTTCCGAATTGTTGCCCCGCGATATCAGCATCAATCACAAAGTGCTGCCGGTTTCGCGTCTCGGAAACAAGATTTTCCTGGCCATGGTCGATCCGTTGAACGTCCTCGCCATCGACGACGTCAAGCGCATCACCAAGTTGGAAGTCACGCCAATGATCGCTTCAGAAAAAGCGATCATCGACAAGATCAACAACATTGAGTCGAAGGGCGGTAGCATGGAGGACATCATTCAAGATGCCCAAAAGCAGGCGGAGGCCGAGGCCGATGCAGAGAATCTTGAGATAGCCAAGGAGGTCATCGAATCCGCTGATATTGGACAGTTGACCGCTTCCACCGAAGAAGCCCCCGTGATCAAGCTCGCCAATTTGATCATCGTCCAAGCCATTAAGGATCGAGCCAGTGATATTCACATTGAACCGTTCGAAAAAATGGTTCGCCTTCGTTACCGCGTCGATGGAGCACTGATTGACATGCCGCCGCCGCCAAAAAATCTGCAGGTGGCGCTGGCTTCTCGCGTGAAAATCATGAGCAGCCTCGACATCGCGGAACGTCGTTTGCCTCAAGACGGACGTATGCGCGTGAAGGTCGGTGGGCGCGACATTGATTTGCGCGTTTCCTTTTTGCCGACAGTCCATGGCGAGAAATGCGTTTTGCGTATTCTCGATAAATCGAATTTATCCGCGAGCATGGACAAGCTCGGAATGGAGGCGGAAACCTTTAAGCGTTTCAAAGCCGCCGTCGATGCGCCGCACGGATTGCTTCTCGTGACCGGTCCAACGGGTTCGGGAAAAACCACCACGCTTTATTCCGCGCTGAACGAGCAAAATAATCCTGAATACAATATTGATACTGTAGAAGATCCGCTTGAATTCAAGGTTCCCGGCATCAACCAGGTTCCGGTCAAAAAAGAACTTGGACTGACCTTCGCGAATTCCCTGCGTTCCATTTTGCGTCAAGATCCTGACATCATCATGATCGGCGAAATCCGTGACACGGAAACCGCAGAAATTGCCGTCGAATCCGCGCTCACCGGCCACCAGGTTTTGAGCACGATGCACTGCAATGACGCACCTGGAGCCATTTCCCGACTTGATGACATGGAAATTGCGCCGTTCTTAATTTCGTCGTCGGTCATTCTAGCGTGCGCCCAACGGCTCATGCGTCGTATTTGCAGTTCTTGCAAAGAACCGGTGACTTATCCGGCCAAGATGTTCACGGATTTGCAGATCGATCCAAAAACGTTCGAAGGAGTGCCTCTTTATCGAGGGCGTGGCTGCGATCGTTGCAAAAACTCTGGATACTCCGGACGTGCAGCCATCATTGAAGCGATGACCATCACGGATGAAATTCGCAAGCTGATCATCAAACGGGCCAGCGCCCAGGATATAGGCAGACTTGCCGTCGAGCAGGGGATGAAAACGTTGCGCATGGTCGCTCTCGACAAAGCGCGCGAAGGAGTTTCCACACTGGAACAAGTTCTTGTGCTGACTTCGGCGCATTAGAGTTCTTCCGTCTTGGATTTTTTCACAAGCGTCCTATGGTCGTCAGCGGACCGATGAATCTATTTCCACTATACGAACCGCTGCCGTATGGAGCTAATCTTTGAGATCCTCTTCCAACTCGTTGGAGAAGTGCTGCTTCAAATCGTTTTCGAGGCATTGGCCGAATTGGGGGTCCGCAGCGTGCGAAAGCCAAAGAAACCGCTGAACCCGTGGCTTGCAGCAATCGGCTACATGATCTTCGGGTCAATCGCGGGCGGAATCAGCCTGTGGCTTTTCCCAGAACTGTTTATAAATTCCCGAAGCGGCCAGATTGCCAGTTTAGTGGTAACGCCCATTGCTGCCGGTGCTGCCATGTCCTTGATTGGAGCATGGCGTCTTCGCCGCGACCAAACACTTATTCGTCTCGATCGTTTTTGCGTATGGCTACTTGTTCGCCCTGACAATGGCAGTCGTCAGGTTCGCCTTTGCGAATTAGAAAACGGCCGCAAGACACATTCAAATCGACATTTCCAGTTCGCCGCTCGAAATTCTTTTTATGCTCGAATTGGAAGAAGCGCAAAGTCGAATTCTCGCTGCAACTAAATCATTGCCGAGCGAATTGATTGAGTTACACGACGCACATGGCCGGATTTTCGCCGAACAAATTGTTTCCACAATCGATCTTCCACCTTTCGATAACTCCGCCATGGACGGTTACGCCGTTCAATCGAAAGATCTGGTTTCCGCCACTGGGATGAGTCCTGTTTCTCTTCGAATTATTGGAACCATTCCCGCAGGCAAAAGTTTTTCGGCGAAAATAAACTCTGGGGAATGCGTCCGAATTTTCACGGGTTCTCCCCTGCCCGCTGGCACCGATGCCGTCGCGATGCAGGAAGACACCAGGCCCGATGCCAGAGGCCCCAATTATATTTCGTTTTTGGATTCTGTTAAACCTTGGGAAAACATCCGTTTCCGTGGAGAAGATGTGAAGATCGGCTCCACCCTGGCCGAAGCAGGAAATCGTTTAAACGTCGGTCATCTCAGTTTGCTGGGCGCGACGGGCGTCCAATCATTGCGAGTCGGACGGCAACCCATCGTGGGCATTCTGGCCACCGGCAGCGAACTCCGCGAAGCCAACCAACCGCTGGCCGCCGGCGAAATCTACGAGAGCAATCGAATTGCACTCGCGGCGCTGGTCAGGAAAATCGGCGGAATTCCGAAGATCTACCCGCTTGTGCCGGATACGCTGGCTGAAACAAAAACATCGCTGGAAACGGCCTTTAATGAATGTGATGCCGTCATTACAACGGGCGGAGTTTCCGTCGGAGAATTCGATTTTGTTAAAACCGCTTTCACACGTTTTGGAGGCAAGCTGGACTTCTGGAAGGTTTCCATCAAACCAGGCAAACCATTTGTCTTCGGCCAGCTTCGCGAGAAATTTTTATTTGGCCTCCCCGGGAATCCGGTTTCCGCGCTTGTGACCTTTATTGCGTTGGCAGCTCCTGCCTTGGCACGAATGCAAGGCGCAAAAAATTTCTCGTGGCCGAGTTCCACCGGTGTATTGCTGGATCCCCTGGAAAATTCTGGCGATCGTCGTCACTTCGTGCGTGTGTCAGTTGATCTGAAAGGAAATGTCCGTTCTGCTGGAACCCAGGCGTCACACATCTTGAGCGGGCTCGCGAAAGCTAATGGATTGGCGGAAGTTCCCCCGACAACACTTCTTCACGCTGGAACGGTCGTTTCCATTTTGCAGCTGAGCTAGAATCAGTCCTTACGTTTTGGAATATTCAAAACCGCTGGTTGTCGCTCTGGCTTTCTGACTTCCTCTTTGGGCAACGGATTGACTGAAGAGCCAAAAACACGCGTATTGACATCGGGCCGCTCCGTGATCCCTGCACTTGCCACTCCACGAGGACCAGATCTAAATGGATCTGAGGAGGAATTGGGCGCTCCCGGATTGAAACGATCGGGAACGCCGCGTGATGCTGACGCCGCGGGCGAGCCAAGATTATTTTGGTCGAGGCCAAACAATCCGTTCCCTTTCATAGCCGCACTTTCCGATGGATGGAACAGATTTTCGAAATCCTGCATACTGGTCTGTCGGTCTTCACGCGCCCGTGCTGAGCTCGTTTGTTCGCGCCATCTTTGTGACAGCTTATTTTGCTCCACACTGAATCCGGAACGATTCTGCTCTCGATAGCGATCCAATATCTCACCTCGTGACAGCGGATTAGCGCTCTTCACCTGTTCGTTGCCCAGACCGTAATCAGTTGGAAGGTTAAACACGTCCCATTCTTTATCGTCTTGATTCTTAAGAACATTCTCGCGACCACGGGTCAGAAAATCGTTTACCACGCCTTTTGATTTTCTCTCATTCATCATTCCGCCAGCTCCAAAAAGTTCTTCAACCGATGCGGATTCTTCCGGCTTATCCGGTGATGCAAATATCCAATTTTTCTGGCGGTCAATACGTTCTTCGTTGCGCTTACTTGAAAATGGGGCGCCCCGCGGCGGAGCCGTTGGAAGGCTGCTCGGAGGAGGCGCGAACTCTGACGCATCCGAAAACGGGTTGGAAGGCAGGTAGGGTCGAAAAATTTTGGACGAATTTTTCTCGAGGGTTTCAATGTCCCTTATGGTTTCCTCCTGTACCTGATTCGTTGCCGATTGCGCCAATATTTCGGCTCCGGCGAAAGCCACCGCCACCAAGGCGCATTTTTGAAGAGAAAGTATTAGGCGAAAAAACATTTTTTAGTGCCTATTTATCGTTCATTCCATATAAGCGGTCAAACGTGAATTCTGTAAATTTGAACCTCTTCCTCCTCACAGAACCACAAAACATAGGGTGCGATTAAAAGTGGATGAGGATCGCGGCTGTGTCTCCGCGACCAGCCGCAGTGAGAGAGCGGTGAAGTGTTTCAAGTGTGCCGATTCACGGTTGCAGTCGGCGAGGTGCTCCGTTAAATTCGCCGTCGCATTATGACACTGACAGAGAAAATATTAGCACGCGCTGCCGGCAAACCTCGTGTGGAAGCTGGCGATAACATCTGGGTCAACGCAGATGTTCTGATGACCCATGACGTTTGTGGACCAGGGACCATCGGCGTTTTTAAACGTGAATTCGGCAAAACCGCCAAAGTCTGGGACAAAACCAGGGTCGTCATTATTCCCGACCATTATATTTTCACTGCAGACTCCAAATCGAATCGCAACGTCGATATTTTGCGCGACTTCGTGAAGGAACAAGGGCTCCCCTATTTTTACGACGTGATCGACGACCCGGACGGCCACTGGGTTTTTGATGCGACCAAAGGTTTGCTCAACAAACAATACGGCTCTCGCTACGCTGGAGTTTGTCACACCGCGCTTCCGCAAAAAGGCCACACGCGTCCCGGCGAAATTTTGTTCGGCACCGATTCGCATACTTGCATGGCTGGCGCCTTCAACGAATTCGCCACGGGTATCGGCAATACCGATGCGGGCTTTGTCATGGGCACGGGCAAATTGCTCATCAAGGTTCCCGAGACAATGCACTTTCGTCTCGAAGGAAAATTGCAGCCCGGCGTCATGGCCAAAGATATTATTCTGCATTGCATCGGCGAAATTGGTTTCGACGGCGCAACCTATCGCGCGATGCAGTTCGACGGCTCAGCGATTCCGCATTTGTCCATCGATGACCGCATGACGATAGCGAACATGGCGATCGAAGCTGGCGGCAAAAACGGCATCTTTGAATTCGACGCGCGCACCAAAGAATACGTCGATGCGCGTTGCAAGTTGAACAACACGAAAGCGACTTACGAACCGGTCGAACGCGATGCGGATGAGAAGTTCGTTTACGAAAAAGTGGTTGATCTCTCGAAGCTTGAACCGACCGTCGCGTGCCATCCTGATCCCGGCCAGCGCAAAACTGCCCGTGAACTTTCGCACGTGAAATTGGATCGCGCTTATGTAGGTTCCTGCACGGGCGGCAAGACCAGCGACTTCATTGAGTTCGCGCGCATTTTGCAGGGCAAACATGTTGTCATCGATACCTTCGGAGTTCCCGCAACGCCGGAAATCGTTCACGATCTGCAAACCGCGCGTTGGGGCGACAAAACGGTTTGGCAAATTCTCGTTGATGCCGGTGTGCAAATGACCGAGAACGCGGGATGCGCTGCCTGCCTCGGCGGACCAGTCGATACCTTCGGACGCATGAATTCCCCGATGAAATGTATTAGTGCCACCAATCGCAATTTCCCGGGACGAATGGGGCACAAGGAATCGCAAGTATTCCTCGCGTCACCCAGCACGGTGGCGGCTAGTGCATTGACTGGAAAAATTACTGATCCACGGGAGTATTTGTAGAAGTGATTTTCTTGCCCTGATAGAGTCGCGCAGGTTCCAAACCTCCGCGACGTGGAGCTATTGGCCAACCACGTTTCTATCTGGAATGAAAAGCCGGTGGTTACTTGCGCTCGTGTTTGCTCCGTCTTTTTTCGTTTTCTACCGTTTTTACCGCGAAAAAACAGACGCGCACGCTCGTTTGTAAAAAAATTAAAATAGACTTTCCTCCCGCCGACCGATGTTTAGAGTCCGTCGAAATGAACATTGCTCTCCTTCAACATTCGGGTTCAAACCCCCACCTGCAACCTTCGAAAGCCATTACATCTGATTCATTAGGGTTAATGTTTTTGAAACTATGCGGCTTTTGCATTTTGCTTTCTGTTTTGTTAGCCGCGCAATCGGTCAAGGCTCAGGTTCAAGTCATTTCAGCTCACGCATTGCCCGGAAATCAAATCCGCCTCGTGTTTACGGATAGCTTCGGAACGCGAAGTTACCAGGTGCAAACCGCGCCTCAAATTGGAAATTCTCCCGCGTGGCAGGCCGTGACCAACGCAACGTTTTCACCGCGCTTGGGCGGCGGTTTTGAGGCTGTTGCTTCTGCGCCTGCCGTCGGATCTGGGTTTTTTCGTATTGCCGTGATCGGGTCGCCCACTGACCTGGATGGAGATGGATTACTCAATGCCATCGAAACGCAGGGATGGACCGTGGTATATACGGATGCCAGCGGCCAGATCCACCAGGCAACAGTGACAAGCGATCCCAACATTCGCGATACGGATGGGGACGGTTTGGAGGACAATATTGAACGGCAATTGAATCTTAATCCTCGCCTCTTCGATACAGACGGCGATGGATTGACGGATTTTGAAGAGGTCAGGACTTATTTCACAAACCCAGGCGCGGTGGATACCGATAATGACGCAGCGGGAGATACGCGGTTTCTCGACGGAAGTGAAGTTCTTCTGCGGGGCACATCTCCAAACTTGAGTGATACGGACGGAGACAATCGGACCGATCGTAATGAATTCCTGCAAAACGGGAACTCTCTGGTTTCCGACCTTCCACGCCCAGTGATCGACATCGACGAAAACTCAGTGGATTTGACTTTAAATGTCACGTATAGCGGAACCACAACTACCACAAAAAGCTACCGCCAGACATTAGGTCAGACGCAGAGCAGTGCCTTACGCCGTAGTGACGCCACCAGCAGCCAGACCTCCTATGAGGCGAGCGCTTCCATCACTGCGGGAGTCGAGGCGACTGTCGGGCTTCCGCCGGGCGTGACGGTTTCGGCTTCGGCAACGGTTGGTTTTAGCGCCGGATTCACGGAACAAAATACAGTTACCGTGGACCGTGAAACTTCTCAGGAAGCTCAGGAACAGTACGAGCAATATCAGGAAGATGCCTCGACGCTCGGGACAGAAACAAGTTCTGGTAAAATCGCCATCGCATTACGAGTCCGCAATGGTGGAACGGTGGCATTCACTTTAAAGAACCTCTCAATCACAGCGTTGAAGCGGAATATAGCTGCGCCCGCTTCTCCACAGCCGGTTGGGACTCTTACTGTGGCCGGGATAGGAGATGGAATCAGCATTTCCGGCGGCGAAAGCAGCGGCGTTTTGAATGCGGAGTTAAATGGCGTCAGCGCCGCACTCATGAAGGACTTATTGCGCGACCCAACACAGTTGGCATTTGTCGTGGGAAATTTCGACCTGCTGGACGCCGAAAGTCACAATTATGCTTTTTTGCGTGACGTCAATTCGCATCGGACGGCGGGCCTCACCATTGATTTTGGAAATGGACAAGTCAACGGGCAGGCAGGACGCGTCGATCGCTATCGCGTTGCGACAAACGTGCGAATTGATGCGGATGGCTTTCCACAAGGAGTCGCCTTAAAAGATGTTCTGGAGAAATATCTGAAAGCCCCGCCCACTGATCCTGCGGGCGTGCCTTACACATTGGGCACTAATTCTGTCACGGGCAAAAGAGTGCTGACCTCGGTTCGAGGTGTCGCCACAGATGCGAGCATTCGCCATTTCTGGGTCGTCGCCGCAAACCGATTGGCTGCGATTACCAATGTCAATTTTGATGAAATCCGGCTGTTCCCCGGCGACCAGCTTACCCTGTTTTTCGCAACCGACGAGGACAACGATCGCCTCACGGATCGCGAGGAATTTCTCTACGGCACATCTGACACGAGCGCGGATACTGATGGTGATGGCATCAACGACTTTGTTGAAGTCCGGACAGGTTGGACCGTTTCGGTTCTAAACAAACCGTCCCGAGTCGTTTATTCCGACCCACGAGCAGTGGACACGGATGGAGATGGTTTGACCGATGTGCAAGAAAAGAACATGGGAACCGATCCGCGCCTGACCGACACCGACCTGGACGGATTCACGGACAATGTGGACGTGAACCCATTAGTTTATACCCTTGTTGCGCCCACGATAACTTTGACCAACCTCGTGGTGGTTCAAACGAATGTAACAATTTCTTTCAAAGGCACAGGCAAACCGGCGGTGGCAAATGTTTCAATCAACTGGGGCGATGGGACTGCAAACACTGTAGTTTATGCGGTGCCATCGACCAACACCCTAAACGCTACAACGAACCATTCCTACGCCATCGGAAGTAATTTTACGATTACTGCCACAATCCTGGATGTGAACAGTCAAACCGCGAGCGCATCCACGAATGTAACCACAGTCGCGTTCCCCCGAGCCGGTTTGTTGGGAGAATATCTATTTACGTCAGGAAGCTTATTGGATACGAGCGGGAACAATAAAACTGGGGTTTTAAATCAAGGAAGTCCTTTCTCAACCCCTTCCCTCGATCAAAATGGACTCAACAGAGCCTATCGTTTTGATCCCTTTGCCAACAACTCGGATGGCACCCCCGCAAGCGTCGTCATCGGCAACGGCTCCGCCAATAGCGGTTGGGCTTATACCGACAGCTATACGTTGTCCGCCTGGTTCAAACGCGAGGACGCAGGATCGTCTGGAGTCATCGTAGGACAGGACGTCTCTCCGGCCTTATTACTCACGGGATCACAATTGGCCTTCGGCATTTTTGGCAGTCCCGTCGGAAAGGATTTACCAGTTCGTGACCCGGGAACAATTCCTTCACACACCTGGGTCCATGGTGCCGTGACCGTTTCAAAGGTTGGGAGCAGCGTGACCTTTACCTTGTATAAAAATGGAACTCAGGTGGCCGTGACAAACCGAACCGATACAACGTTTACCTACCCCAACACGTCCAGAAGCAGGATTGGGATTTATTCATTCAGTAATAACAATCCCTCTTATCAGCAAAACTTCGTTGGGACAATCGACACCGTTCGCGTTTACAACCGCGCGCTGCGTTCTGACGAGATTACCGCGCTGGCGAATGACACAAATTGATACGTCGCAAAGCCGGATGCGTTCTCCGCCTCCGGCTTTCCATATACAACTGTGTGACCTTTTCCCGGCATCTCCGTGTTCACGAAACCGGGTTGAGATTATTTGCAAAGAGCGGAAAGAAAACGTGACCGGAACTTGTCACTCGAATAATTTACTACGTGGATCGTGAACAATGGGATAGTTGGTGTGAACGGGGCATTCTTGGCCTCGTTCTTTCAATTTTAGTACTTGGCCCGCTGGCCTACGGCGCGGTTCGTCCGATCGAATTTGCCGTCGTTCAATCCCTGACCATCGGAGTGGTTCTTCTCTGGGTTCTGCGACTCTGGCTGAAGCCGCTCCCCGTATTTTTTTTCCCCCCGATCTGTTGGGCCGTGATTGCCTTCGTCCTCTACGCGATCATTCGCTACCAACTCGCGCCAATCGAATACGTCGCTCGGCTTGAGTTAATTAAAGTCCTCGTTTACGCGTTCTTATTCTTCGCCATTGCGAACAATCTGAATCGCAAAGAATCCGCCCAGACAATTGTCGTAACTCTCATTGCCGTCGCCTTTGCGCTTTCAGCATTCGGAATTTTTCAAGTCATCACTCGTTACGAAAAAATCTGGGGCATGATCAAGCCTGAAGGTTACGTGATTCGCGCCAGCGGAACTTTCATCAATCCCAACAACTTCGCCGGATTTTTGGAGATGATTCTGCCGCTTGCCCTCGCCTGCACGGTGATGAGCAAATTCAAACATGCCAGCAAAGTCATCTTCGCTTACGCATCGCTCGTAATTCTGGTGGGGCTGGGCGCAACGCTTTCGCGCGGTGGATGGATTGCCGGAGCCTTGATGCTGATCGTGTTTTGCACAATTCTGATCATGCGACGCGATTTCCGGCTGCGCTCCGTCATTATTTTTGCACTGCTGCTATCCGTTGGATTCGGCTTGATCGCCAGCGCGGAACAATCTCAAAAACGCTTCAAAGAAGTTTTCGACAAAGGCGAAATCCAGAACAGCCGCGGTCACTATTGGAAAATTGCGGAGCAACTCTGGCGCGAAGACATCTGGCTGGGAGCTGGCCCTGCTCATTACGACTACCGTTTTCGACAATATCGACCGTCATCTCTCCAGGGCCGCCCCCAATTCACGCACAACGATTATTTAAACACCCTGGCGGACTGGGGTCTCGTGGGACTCGGCATTATCGCGGCGTTCATCACCTTATTTTACGTCGGTGTTTTCAAAACCTGGCGCTATGTGCAACGAAGCTCGAGCGATCTCGGAAGGAAAAAAAGCAACAAAGCCGCTTTCGTAATGGGCGGTTCGCTGGGTGTTCTGGCGCTGCTTTTTCACTCTGTGGTGGACTTCAACATGCACATTCCTTCGAACGCCATTCTCGCGATCACTCTGATTGCCTTGGTAACGAGTTATCTCCGTTTCGCGACGGATTCATTTTGGAGCAGTCTGGGATGGCCCTTCAAATCCATCATCACGCTGGTCGCATTTGCAGGAATGTTTTACCTCGGTGAGCAAGCAATTCGCCAAACTCGCGAACAGTTGGTGCTCGCCCAGGCTGCCGGAGAAAAAGATGGCTCCGACGGCAAACTGAATCTTCTGCAAATGGCATTTAAAATCGAGCCAAAGAATTTTGAAACAGCCTACGCCATCGGAGAAATCTATCGCGTGCGAAGCCTCAACGGAAACCGGGGCTATGAAGAATTAACGCAACAAGCGATGGACTGGTTCAAGCGAAGCATGGATCTGAATCCATTTTTCCCGGACAGCCATCTTCGTTACGGCATGTGCCTCGACTGGATTGGCAAAACTGGCGAAGCAAAAGTCTTTTTTGATCGCGCTGCACAACTGGATCCAAACGGTTACTACACCGTCGCGCATCAAGGCTGGTACTTGATGCAACTAGGCGACCTCGAAGGCGCGCTGGAGAAATTCATGCGCTCGGAACAGTTGATGCACAACTCGATTGCCGAATCCTACCTTGAGATTATCGAGCAGAAAATGTCGGAAGCGGCCGCGGAAAAGTAACTCGGCCTACTTCTTCCCAGATTTGCGCTGCGCTGGTCGTATCTCAATGTTCCGGTAAAAAACTTCGGAATACTCCGCCTGCAAAGCGATTTTGCCCTTGGTGAGCGGTTCCCATTTTCCATCCGTCATCTTCTTCATCGAAAAAACCATATTGTTGGTTTGCCCGTTAATGATGTGGACCGCGGAGTCACCTCGAACTTTTACTTCGACCCTGTTCCACCCTTCCTTTTCGCAATCGTGACTTTTGCGGACACCCACCACGCCGTCGATTTTGCCAAACGTCTCCATGACGCCGCCTTTCTCTTCGGCTAAAAACATGCGTTTCGTTTGCTTGGGATCAATGCTGGTTTTGATCTGAGACCGAACCACAAAAATGTCTCCAGTGTCGCCTTCTTGAATCTGACATTCGACGCTGGAGGGCCAAACTTGCTCGTCATAAGAATGGTAGAGCAATCCGGCATCCCTGATTTTCTCCACGCGCGGAGCAAATTTTTTTGCACCCCATTTGTATTCGAAGCGCAGGTCATAATCCGAAAAATCCTTGTCCGTGGACACAATTGCAACCGGTTGCCTGGACCCCTGCTCCGCTGTCGAATACATGTGAATCATGCCGTCGGTGACTCCCACAATGTTGGTGGGATCAGAATTCTTGGGCAGCCCCCTCACGTGGACATACCATCCGGTTAAGTCCTTTCCATTGAACAACGATTGCCATTCACCACTTTTGTTCTGTGCCTTCAACCCGAAAGCGCCGATGACGAAGAATCCGATTATACCAATTACATATTTCATAAATTTGATAACGATAAATTAATTTGAGCACCGAACTCCTTGCTCTTTTTCTACACAACCCGCTCTGGATACACCGCTACTTCAAAGACTGAAGATAGGCGATCAGATCACTCAACTCGGTTGAATCCAGATTCGCGTCCAAACCTTGCGGCATGACGGACAAACTCGATTCACGCATGTTTTTGATTTTCTTGGTCTCGACACGCACTTCCGCCAAATCAGTTCCGCGAAGCCAGACGGCTTCGGGAGTTTCGCGAATGATAATGCCGGTGTAATCCTCGCCATCCGTCGTTTCGAGATTAAACGTGTGATAGCCCTGCACGATGCTCGAACTCGGAAACACGACCGACTCCAACAAATCATGCGACGTGCGAATGCCGCCGATCTTCGACAGATTCGGACCCACCATTCCGCCCTGGCCGCTCACGCGATGGCAACTCGCACACGCCGCTTTTTGACCAAAGAAAACTTCTTTGCCGCGTTTGAAATCGCCGATTGAAACTTTCGCAGACAATTCGCTGAGATGTTCTTTTTGCTTTTCCAGGTCGGCGCCCAATTTTGCCAAAAGCGGTTTTGCCCTTTCACGAACGACGCTGGAATAGTTTGCGACCAGCCGCGCCACTTCCGTTGCGCCGAGATTTTGCGCGGATGGCGCATTCTCCAATCCAGATACCAGGGCTAAACCAGCCGCGTCATTGGTTTTGCGACTGAACGACCGCAACACGGTGGGCAAAGCAAGCGGATCAACTTGCGGCAAAAATTCCGCCACCTTAACGATTTGTTCATCCGATAATTGCAGTGATGAAATCGTTCGTGCGCTCGCGAGGCGCAACACTGGCGAACTCTGTGCGCGTAAACTTTCTTTCAATAAAGTGACGTGGGACTCCGGGACATTTTCCAAACGAGGTGCCAGCGCGGCCAATGCGGCAATGCGAACTTCCGCTGAAACCGCTGGATCGTTGGCCAACTTTTGCAACACGTCGTCGAGCCTGTTGATGGACCGTTGTTGCACGACTTCGATTGCTTGCAAGTGCAACTCCGCGGAACCGTGTTCGAAAACTTTCCCTACGCTGGCGACCCAACTTGCGGGAAGTTGCTTTTGCTCCGATTTGGCGATGACTTCCAGCAGCAATTGCTGAACGGGAACACTGGTTTTCCTGCTGGCCAATTGTTCAGCCACCGAAATCTCGATCTCACGTCGCAAGAATTTTCCGATGAGCGCGCCGTGAATAAACTCTTTTTGTTCGTCGGCGAGCTTCGACTGATTGAGCCACGAGTTCAGCGTTGCCGCCAATTCGGTGGTGAGATCTTGTCGTCGATTTCCGATCGTGAAGGCGGTTTTCTGCACATCGAAATTCCTGGACGCCAGCAATGGAATTATTTCTTCGCGGCTCAATTCGGAACCCTTCATTTGTTCCAACGCGATCAATGCGCCTCGCTGTACCGAGGCGCTCGGTGCGGCGAGTCCCTGTTTTGTGACGGCAGGATTATCAATCTGAATCAACGCGTAGATGATCGAGTGCGTGAGAAAGGCGTCATTTTTCCCATCGAGAGCAGCCAGCAGCGAAGGAACGGATTTCGAATTTCCAATTCTTCCTAGAGCCGTGGCGGCTTCGCGGCGAATGGCGGGATCAGAATCCTCGGAGACGATGGAGTGCAAAATGTCCGCTGCATTTTTATCGCGATTTGATCCAGCTGCATAAACTGCGGATTGACGCACGCTGTTATTCTTGTCCGTCAAGCCGAGGCGCAAACTCGTTCGCGCGGCGTCTGTCCCAACTCGCGATAAAGCCCAAACTGCATTTCGTCGTGCATCGATGTTTTCACTTTTTTGCAGAATTGATTTCAGGGGGAGCAACGCGTCTTTCCCTTTCTTGGCGAGTTCAACAACTGCGCGTTCCGCAATCACAGGACGAGAATCCGCCAGCAATTGACTCATCGCTTCACCGCTCATTTTTGCCCAGTCGAGTTTGAGGCCGCGCGGATCGTTTGGAGCGACGACGCCTTTTCTGCGAATGCGATAGATCGCCCCTTTGACCTCGGGTTTAGCAATTTGCGATGTCGGGCAACCGTGGCGAAACCAACCGCCGGTGTCGATGACGAGTAAACTTCCATCGGCATCTTCAATCACGTCGGTGGCGTGAAAATCGATGTCTTCCGCGGTAAGAAACGATTCTGTTTCAGCGCGAAAGGTTGCGCCGTCACGAACCAGTTTGGCGCGGATGACCTGGTGCGTATTGAATTCTGCGAAGAAGACGTTGTTTTTAAAATCATTCCCGAACTGCGAACCGCGGTAGGAAAGGATGCCGGAGGGCGCGACTTGCCCCAGGTGAACGATCGGTGGCAAATGATCGCCTGTCCTCGGCAGCGATACGGGATCACTTCCATTCAAATTGTAAATGCCGCCGTAAACCCAATGCATAAAACCGTCGCGGCGTTGGCCGTCGATTTTGTTCAAAATGGCGACCGTTCCGAAAACGTCTCCCTCTGGGCTAAAGGCGACCTCAACGGGATTGGCTAATCCGCCCAGTGAGAAGATTTCATGGTTAGAGCCGTCGTCATTCAGCGTAAAAACGCCCGGCGCTCTCCGGCCTTTTTTCAGTGAAGAATCTTTATCGAGAAGTTCGTAGCCGCTTTGGCCGCCGCACCAGAAAAGTTTTCCGGTTGGATCGAGCACCGGCCCATGCAATGAAGCTGACATGCCGTTGGAATGAACTTTCCCGGCGATGTGTTCGCGCTGGTCAGCAACCCCATCGTCGTCCGTGTCCGTGAAGCGCCAGATCCCCGGCGGCTCTGCGACATACAACGATCCTTTGTGCCAAAGCGCGCCGTTTGGAAGCTGGAGCTTGTCCGCAAAAATAGTGCTGCGATCAAATTTCCCATCGCCATCGGTGTCTTCCAACATCCGGATAAAATTGGGCGTGGCGTTCTCCAACTCTTCAATGCCCATGTTCAATCCAGCGCTTTCCGCCAGAAACAATCGGCCGCGTTCATCGAAGCAACCCATCATCGGAAATCCGACGAGCGGCGGGGCGGCGGCCACTTCGAGTTCAAAACCTTCAGGAACTGTGATCTTGGAAGTGAGCGAAACAGCGGGCGCGGCGCTGATTCCAGAGCCCAGCATCATCGCAGACGCGACTAAACTGCTTTTGAAGAAATTAGAGAACATATTTGCAGCTCAGTTCGTCTCTTTGAGCATGTCGGTTCCCTTCGTTTTCCCGCCGTTCCAACGGTCATATTGAGGATCGACATGTTTGGCGAAAAAGGCGGTGAGTTTATTTTTTAAGTCTTTGATCACTGGACCGTTGCCCTGCACGTGGATGAGGTTCTCTTTTTCGTCCGGATCTTTTTCCATGTCATAGAATTCATGCGGCCCGTACGGGTGGCGAAGAGTGAGTTTCCATTTCGGAGTGCGAATCATGCGGACGTTTTCGTATTCGTGAAAAATGACATTCTCCCATTCGGGATTTTCTCCGTGCAAAACGGCAGCAAAACTTTTTCCCGGCAGCGGCGGCGACGTCGGCGTTTTATCTTTGAGGCCGATGTAATCCAGCATCGTTGGAAGGAAATCATGATTCTCCACCATAAGATCTGACGTCTTGCCGCCATTCATTCCGTCGGGTTGCCGGAAAATCAATGGAATGCGAACCGTCGCTTCATGCGTGTGCATCGGACGCGCGTGGTCGCCCATTCCCCAATAACCGCCGTGTCCAGCGTTCAATCCCTGGTCAGCGCTGAAAACGACCAATGAGTTTTTATCCAGCCCAAGTTCTTTCAACTTCTCCATCACGCGTCCCACGCCATCATCCACGCCGCTCACTGCCGCAGCGTAACTCCGCATCGATTTCACATTGTTCACGAATTGACGCTGGCTTCTCAGCCACGGATTTACCTTCTCGCGCGGAAATGAATCCATGTTTTTATCGGCGTAATAAGCCATGTGTCGATTTTTATGTTCTTCGCCAAGTGCGCTGCCTAATCCATACGGACCATTGAAAGCGAGATAGAGAAAGAATGGTTTTTTGGAATTCTGCTCGATGAATTCAACCGCGTGATCGGTGATGACTTCGGTCGTGTATCTGGGTTCTTTGTAAACTTTGCCGTCCTTGATCAACTCGTCATTGTAAAAGCCCGTCGTATGTCCGCCCGCCTTCGAGAACCAATAAGTGAACCCTTGTTGCGGCGTATCATTTTCGCCGAGATGCCACTTTCCCGACAGCCCGCAAGTATAACCGTTCTCAGATAAAATCTTTGGCAAGGTGCGAAATTCTTTCAGCGTTTGATACGCCTGCGGTCCAAGCTGGGCAGCGTTCGGAATGTAGGAATGGACTCCGTGTTGCGACGAAAGCAAACCGGTGAGAAATGCCGCGCGACTCGGCGAACAAACCGGATTGTTGCAATACGCGCGAGTGAAAAGCGTCCCCTCGGCCGCAAGCTTATCGATGTTGGGCGTGCGAATATCTTTATTGCCATAACAGCCCAGCGTCCACGCGCCATGATTGTCGGTGAGAATGAAAATGACGTTGGGCTTTTTTTCCGCCGCGAAATTCGTAGAACTGCAAAGAACGCAGACCATCGCAAAAAGCAAATGCAGAATATTTCTTCTCATAAATTATCGTTCTCCCAAAAGGCTAAAGGTTGTCGGAAAAGACTGAACACGCCAAGAATTTGCTCTCGGTTTTTAGCCGTAACCATGCAGAAGAAATTCAACGCAAAGACGCAAAGAAGCGAAGGCGCAAAGGTTTTGAAGATTTTACTGGTGAACTCGATGCACACCGCTTGGTGAGCGCAAGCCCGTCCTCCGGTTCCGTCCGGATTTTTGCTTTTCCAACCTTTGCGTTGAGTTCCCACTGCATCGTTCCGATTTAGCCGAGGGGTTCGGAAAAATCTGCATTAACTCGGCTTCAGAAGCTTCAGGTTCTTCGGTTTTCCGCTCTTATCTGGCAACTTTCAATTGGTTGATTACGGATGGAAGCTCGCAGACGTTCGGAATCTTATGCAACGAGTTTGAACCACAGATTTTCGCTTCATTTTCTAGCCAAGTGGCTCACGACTTTTTAGCCTCCGTCCAATGCCGAAACGGGACATCGAAGATTTTATTTCGCACTGGTCAAAGGCCACGGGTTCAGAACTATCCATCAGCCATTCGTTTCTGATTGAACTATGCGAGTTGCTAGATTTGCAGACACCCGGAAACCAACGGCAAGGCAGTTACACTTTTGAATTTCACGTCAAAGAAACGCAGCATGACGGCAGCCCAAAAGACCGGCGGATTGATCTCTACAAACGCGCTTCCTTTGTTCTCGAATCGAAAAAATTTGAACAGGACGAACCAGAGCCGACGCAGCTTGAATTATCGGCTCAAAAATTTGGCGCAATTCCGACGAAACTAAAATCGGGCAAAATCGTTTGGGGCACCGCGCGCTGGAATGACGCAATGCTCAAAGCCCTGAGACAAGCCCGCGATTACGTACACGCCTTGCCTGCCCGAAGAACCTTCTCCGCCGTTCCTGTTGGTTGTGGACGTGGGGCACGTTATCGAAGTCCGCGCCGATTTTTCGCTGACGGGCCGCGCTTACGAACCATTTCCCGACCCGCTCACTTACCGGATTGATTTGGCAAAATTGCGCGACGAAAAAATTCGCGAACGGCTCAAACTCATTTGGACAAATCCGCTTGAACTCGACCCGTCACGGCGAAGCGCGGAAGTCACAAAAGACGTTGCAAAGTATTTGGCCGCTCTCGCCAAATCATTTGAAGAACAGAAACACGCGCCAAAAATTGTCGCCGAATTTCTCACGCGCTGTTTGTTTTGCATGTTCGCGGAAGATGTCGGCTTGTTAAACAATGCGGACGGCAAGCCCGGATTTTCCGAATTGCTAAACGAACTTCCGGCCAACGGCGAAGGATTCGAGACGATGCTTCGCACCTTGTTCAAAGAAATGAATGAAGGCCGCAGTAAGAGCGGCGAAGTGTCGGTGATTCTTAGAAAAAAATTGCTTCAATTTAACGGCGGACTTTTCGCAGACGATACCGTTTTGCCAGTGAACGGAACGCAGCTTGGCATTCTGAAAAAAGCAGCGTCGTTGGATTGGAAACAAGTTGAACCCGCGATTTTCGGCACGCTCCTGGAGCGCGCCCTGGGCGGCGAAGGCGAACGGCACAAACTTGGCGCGCACTTCACTCCCCGCTCTTACGTGGAACGGCTTGTCATACCGACCGTCATTGAACCGCTCCGCGCCGAATGGGAAAACGTGAAAGCGGAAGCCGTCACACTTGGGAAGCGCGGCGATTTCAAAGGAGCGGGCAAAGCAATCAATCGCTTTCACAACGAGCTTTGCAGCGTCAAGGTGCTTGATCCGGCGTGCGGCTCTGGAAATTTTCTCTACGTCGCGCTGGAACATCTGAAACGGCTTGAAGGCGAAATTCTCGATTTCGGAAAAGAGTTTGGCGAAGGCTTCAAATTGGAAATGGAATCCAACACCGTTGACCCGCACCAATTTCTCGGCATTGACGTGAATCCGCGCGCCGTTGCCCTTGCGGAACTTGTTTTGTGGATTGGTTATTTGCAATGGCACTTCCGCACACGCGGACAAACGCCGCCGCGTGAACCCGTGTTGAAAAAATTCAACAACATCCAATGCCGCGATGCTGTGCTGGAATACGATGGCGAAGCGCAGCCAGAGCGCGACGCAGCCGGAAATGTCAAAACGGTTTGGGATCGTCACAGCTTCAAAAGAGATTTGGTGACGGGGCGCGACGTGCCGGATGAAACCAAACGTGTGCCAATGCTCACTTACGCAAACCCGCGACCGGCAACTTGGCCGCAGGCGGATTTTATCGTCGGCAATCCGCCGTTCAAGGGCGACAAATTGATGCGCGATGATTTGAGCGATGGCTATGTTGAAACACTGCGCGCCGCTTATTCCGAAGTGCCGGAGTCAGCAAATTTCGTAATGTTTTGGTGGCATATAGCCGCTGGCCTTGTCAGCACACAGAAAGCGAAACGCTTCGGACTGATTACGACGAATGCCATAGGCCAGACCTTTAACCGGCGCGTGGTTCAATCGTATTTGACTGGCAAGTATCCATTCTCCCTTGCGTTTGCAATTCCCGATCATCCGTGGGTGGACACAGCGGACGGTGCAGCCGTGCGAATTGCAATGACCGTTGGCGTGCCGGGTGAAAAAGCGGGCGAATTACTAGAAATCAAAACCGAAACACCACAAGATGACGGTTCAGCAAAAGTAATTTTCTCGACGAGAAACGGAAAAATTCAAGCGGACATCAGTATCGGCGCGAGCCTAACAACAATGCCGCAACTGAAATCCAATCAGCTTTTGAACTCAAACGGAATGATGCTTGCCGGTTCTGGTTTCATCATAACTGAAGACGAGGCAAAGGCTCTTGGACTAGGAAAAATTCACAACCTCGAAAAACACATTCGCCCGTATCGTAACGGCAAAGACCTAACCGATAAGCCACGCGGCGTAATGGCCATTGATTTGTTTGGACTGACTGAAAAAGAAGTTCGTGAAAAATTTCCGGCTGTATTCCAACACGTTCTTAACAACGTAAAACCCGAACGCGACGCAAATCGCCGTCCAAAAATGCGTTTGAATTGGTGGTTGTTTGGTGAGCCGCGAAAAGGTTTTCGTTCCTCGTCGCATGGATTGTCGCGTTACATCGCGACGGTAGAAACTTCCAAGCATCGGTTTTTTATTTTTTTGGATTCGCTAATTCTACCCGACCACAAACTGAATATTTTTGCGTTGGATGACGCGTTTCATTTGGGCGTGATGAGCAGCAGTATTCATTGCTCGTTTGCGCTCGCTGCCGGAAGCGTGCTTGAAGATCGTCCAGTTTATTTGCAGTCGCGTTGCTTTTTGCCATTTCCTTTTCCGTTGTGCGGCGAACGCGAGAAAGCGCGCATCCGCGAATTGGCGAAAGCGTTGGACGCGCACCGCAAACAGGTGCAAGCCAAACACGGCGTCACGCTCACCGGCCTTTACAACGTCCTCGAAAAAATCCGCGCCGGACTCGCGCTCACGGAAAAAGAAAAATTCGTCCACGACCGGGCACTGGTTTCCACGCTCAAAAGTTTGCACGACGATCTTGATGCCGCCGTGTCCGCCGCCTACGGCTGGCCCGCGAATCTGACAGACGCGGAAATTCTGGAACGGCTCGTGGCCTTAAACGCAGAGCGCGCGGCGGAAGAAAAGCGCGGCGTCATTCACTGGTTGCGCCCGGAATATCAAGCCAAAGGCCAGCAGGAAATGCCGATGACGGAACGCAAAGCCGAAAAGAAATCCAAAGCTAAACCCGCGAAGCCCGCGAAACGCAAAGGCAAACTCGCATGGCCGAAAATTTTATCCGAACGAGTGCAAGCCGTGGAAACCGCTTTGCATTGCGCCGGGGGCGCAACCACAGCCGAAGATTTAGCCAAACAATTTGCGCGCGCAAAACCGAAGGAAATCGCGGAAATTCTGGACACGCTCGAAACCCTAGGTCGCGCGCGGAAAGCGGGCGAAGGGAAATTTAAACACTGAACCGATTTAACGAAGAAGGATTCTATGGCTGTCCCTGATTTTCAAAGCATGATGTTGCCGTTTTTACAATTCTCTGCCGATGGCGAAGATCATCGTTTGTCAGAAGCGGCGGACTACATCGCAAGCCACTTCAAATTAAGTTACGAAGACCGCGATGAACCATTGCCGAGTGGAAATCAGACGCGGCTTGATAATCGGGTTGGCTGGTGCCGAACACATCTTAAAAAAGCTGGCCTGATCGAATATATTGCGCGCGGCGTTTTTCGCATCACCGAACGAGGCCAAGAAGTCATTGCGCAAAATCCTCAATCCTTGAGTCTTAAAGCGCTTGATAAATTTCCCGAACATCGCAATTGGTTTCACGCGGCGAAAAGTGAAAATGTGTTACAGCCTGCCGTAGAAATTCAAACGCCAGAAGAGCAAATGGAAGAGCTTGCGCTGGATTTAAAAAAGAAATTGGCCGCTGATCTTCTTGATCGAATCAAAATAATTAACCCATTCCGATTTGAGAAAATCGTTTTGGATTTGCTTGTCGCAATGGGTTACGGCGGCACGCGAAAGGAAGCTGCCGAAATTGGCAAAGGCGTGAACGACGGCGGCATTGACGGATTGATAAACGAAGATCGTTTGGGCCTTGATCGAATCTATGTTCAAGCAAAGCGCTGGCAAGATTCGGTAGGTCGCCCGCAGATTCAA
>JBBQAX010000007.1:0-33052 GCA_038316905.1 Verrucomicrobiota bacterium
AAAAACATATAACGCCAGGAACTTCCCGGTTCGATCCTGGTCATTTCAAGATATCCGACGGATAAAGCGATCAAGCCTGCAGTGACATTGCCGACGGCGGAAAGTGCCTGGAGCAATCCAAGCGCGTGTGGGCGTGCGCGGTCAGGCAAGGAATCGGCAACAAGAGCGACCGCCAAACCGAACACACCGCCGACGCCTAGACCGGTGATAAATCGGTAAACGGAGAAATCAATAATGTTTCGTGAAAAAGCCGATAAACCAGTGCAAACAGAATAAAGCAAAACCGTCAGAGCTAACGTTTTTGCACGTCCAATTCGATCACCGACCGCGCCGAAAATCAGCCCACCCGTGGCCCAGCCCGCAACGAAAATAGCGGTAGTATAGCCTCCCCATTGCTTCAGAATGTCCGAAGCGGTATCTGGCGGCATCAACGCTTTGATCGCGGGATTGCGCGCGATGATGAAAAGCTGCTGGTCCAGGCAATCAAACAACCAAGCTAAGGATGCAACGGTGAAGACAAACCAATGATAACGATTCAATGTTTTCCACCACGGCAGGTGAGAATCGTCTATGGAACTTTCGGATGCGGTTGTTTTGGTTTCCATTCATGAATTGCAACACAAGCACTGGAGTCGAGCCAAGATTTTCTTTCCAAATAACAAAAAAATTTTGCAAAAAAAAGCCCGCTCTCGCGAGCGGGCTTTTTAATTGTTTAAGAAGAACTATTTTTTTGCTTCTGCTTTTACGGATTTTTTAGCCGCAGCTTTTTTCTTCGCTGCCGGTTTCTTTTCCTTTTTGGCTTCAGGAGCTTCTTTCGCTTCAGCCTCTGGTTTTTCCGTTTTTGCAGGAGCAGGTTCATTCACTGGAACATCAACCCATTCGAGGATCGCCAGCTTCGCGGCATCGCCCTGACGTTGGCCCAGTTTCAAAATGCGAGTGTATCCTCCACGACGATCTTTTTGCGTCGGAGCGATTTCGTTGAAAAGAATCTTGACCGCATCTTCCTGGCGCAAACGGGCCGCGCAAAGACGACGATCGTGAAGCGTTCCGCTCTTGCCGAGCGTCACCATTTTCTCAGCGACGGAGCGGACGGCTTTGGCTTTAGCCAAAGTGGTTTCAATTCTTTTGTGGATGATCAGACTGCACACCATGTTGGCCAGCATCATATTTCGATGCGTGCCGGTGCGGCCTAACTTGGCTGTTCTTTTAAGATGGCGCATAAATTTTTAAGCCGCTTTGTCTTCTTTCGGCGGTTCCAGCAAAGACGGGTCGATGTTCTGTCCGAGACCAAGTTGCAGCGATTGCAATTTGTCTTTGATTTCGTTGAGTGATTTTTTTCCGAAGTTGCGATATTTGAGCATTTCGGCTTCGGTCTTCATTGCGAGCTGTCCAACAGTCGTGATGTTCGCGTTGTTCAAGCAATTCGCGGCACGAACACTCAATTCAATTTCGTTGACACTCATGTTGAGCAATTTGCGCATGCGGGACTTCTCGTCGTCCTGCTTATCAGCAACTTCTTCAAATTCCACCGCGTTTTTGTCATAACCGACAAACACGTCGAGGTGATGCTGGAGAATTGCGGAGGCTTGTGTCAGCGCGTCATCGGGAGAAATACGGCCGTCGGTCCAAATTTCGATAATCAAACGGTCATAATCAGTGCGTTGACCAACACGCGCACTTTCAACTGCGTATTTTACGCGAGTAACCGGAGAGAAAAGCGAATCAATGGCAATAACGCCGATGGATTGATCCGGTTTTTTGTTTTCGTCACCAGGCAAAAATCCACGTCCAACTTTGACTTCGAGTTCCATCTCGAATTTTTTCTTTTTATCGAGAGTGCAGATGTGTTGTTTCGGATTCACCAACTCAACATTTTGATTGAGTTCAATGTCGCCTGCCGTGACATCACCGTCCTTGTTGACGGAGAGCAAAAGCGTTTGCGGTTCGCGGCTGTGCGCTTTGAACAACACTTTTTTGAGATTGAGAACGATGTCGGTGACATCTTCCACCACACCTTCAACGGTAGCAAACTCGTGTTGCGCTCCATCGATTTTGATCGATGTGATAGCAGCACCTTCCAATGAAGAAAGGAGAACACGGCGAAGGGAGTTGCCGATGGTGTGGCCATAACCGGTTTCAAACGGATCGGCGACAAATTTGGCGTAGGTTTCTGTGGCGGTTGAATCTTCCTTGGTCAACCGTTTTGGCATTTCAAAACGTCCTAAACGTACTGGCATATTTTCTTTCTAAACAATTTTAATCTGACTTCTCCGGGTTATTCCCGCAACCGGACAAGTCCATATAATTGTTTTTATTAGCTCCTTGCGAAGCGGATTTCTAATTAGCGGGAATAAAATTCGACGACAGCCTGCTCATTAGCGATGGGCTGGATTTCATCGCGCGTCGGAACGCGCATGACTGTTCCTTTAAAAGTGTTTTTGTCGAGTGATAACCAATCGGGAATCACGCGGCTTGTGGAAATTTCCATGCTCTTGGTGGCCAATTGACGAGACACATTGGATTCCTTCACTTCAACGATGTCGCTCACCTTCAGAGCGTAAGACGAAATGTTGACCTTGCGACCATTTACTTTGACGTGACCATGACCAACCAATTGGCGAGCAGCGGCGCGAGTGTTACCGAAGCCGAGGTGGAAAACGACGTTGTCTAAACGAGTTTCCAAAATCTGTAGCATCGTTTCACCAGTAATACCGCGGCGTTTGAGCGCTTTCTCGTAAACCCCACGAAACTGCTTCTCCATCAAACCGTAATAATAGCGAAACTTCTGCTTCTCGATCAAACCGAGAGCGTAATCGGTGTTTTTGCGGCGCGACTTCGGACCATGAACGCCGGGACCATAGTTGCGGCGTTCCAAATATTTAGACGGACCAAAAATTGGGATGCCGAAACGTCGGCTTATTCTTGTGCGAGGACCTGTATAACGAGCCATAAAATTAAATTATTTTGAATGAAGAATTAAACGCGACGTTGTTTGCGAGGACGGCAACCGTTGTGCGGAACTGGCGTGACGTCTTTAATTGCATTGATTTCCAGACCAATCGCCTGCAGAGCGCGAATGGCGGATTCACGACCGGAGCCTGGACCTTTAACGCGAACTTCGACTTCGCGCATTCCGTGGGACATTGCCTGACGGGCAGCGTCTTGAGCGACTTGTTGCGCAGCGAAAGCTGTGCTTTTGCGCGAACCTTTGAATCCAACGCGGCCAGCACTCGACCATCCAAGGACATTGCCTTGCATGTCGGTGATAGCAACGTGCGTGTTGTTGAAGGTCGCAAGAATGTTGGCAATCCCAACAGAAATGTTTTTTGCGCCCTTAACCTTGATGATCTTCTTTGCATTCGGATCATCCGCCAGCAATTCCGCAGCGGTCGGCGCAGCAGGAGCAGCGATGGGTTCAGCGGCGCCTTTTGCAGCTTCAGGCGCGCCCGGAGCTGCTTTTTCCTTCTTCGCAGGTTTACCCTGGCCTTCAGCAGCAGGCACTTTTGCTGATTTCTCAGCGGCTTCTGGTTTAGCTTCTTTTTTAGGAGCAGCTTTTTTAGATTTTGTTTCTTCAGCCATATTTCAAAAATTAGGAAATGCCAGCCTTGGCGTTCGGGTTGCGTTGCACGCCGACGGTTTTGCGCGGGCCTTTGCGCGTGCGAGCGTTTGTCGACGTGCGTTGGCCACGAACGGGCAAGCCGCGCAAATGACGAACACCGCGATAGCACTTGATGCCCTGCAGGCGCTTCAAATTCATACCAAGTTCGCGGCGTAGATCACCTTCGATTACATACTTGCCATCTTGAATCGCGTGAACGATCTGGGAAAGTTGCGCTTCATCCAGATCTTTAGCGCGAATGCTTGGATCAATTTTGGCCTTTTCCAAAACGATCTTCGCGTTAGCCGGGCCAATGCCGTAAATGTAGCGCAGCGCGATGTCGATGCGTTTGCCACCAGGAATTTCTACTCCGATAATGCGTGCCATAAATCTTAACCTTGTCGTTGTTTGTGCCGGGCATTCGTGCAAATGACACGAACATTCCCTTTGCGTTTTACTTCTTTGCAGTTTTCGCTAAGCTTCTTAACTGATGCGCGAACTTTCATAGTTTTTTTCTCTTAACACGATGCTGCCTTTCGATAATTCGTAAGGCGACATTTCCAAATTTACTTTGTCTCCAGGCGCAAGTTTTACAAAATGCAGCCGCATCTTTCCTGAAACATGTGCCATGACGCGATGCCCATTAGCCAGAGTCACCCGATATAAATTATTCGGAAGCACTTCCGCTACGTCACCTTCAACTTTGATAGCGTCCTCTCTCGACACGTTAAAATTTCCGGCTCTTTTTCTGTGATCAGCACCGTATGTTCAAAATGGGCCGATAATGAACCATCTTTAGTAACCACTGTCCAGCCGTCTTTCAAAATTTGCACCTCGGGCTTTCCAGCGTTGACCATTGGCTCAATTGCCAGCGTCATTCCAGGCTTCAACCTGGGCGATGATCCCTTCTCGACAAAATTCGGAATCTGCGGTTCCTCATGCATTGAGCGACCAACGCCATGTCCGACAAACTCTCGAACGACACTAAAACCATTGCTCTCGACATAGCTCTGAACAGCACGCGAAATATCCACCACGCGATTGCCCGAAACCGCTTGGGCGATTCCTTCGTAAAGAGCTCGCTCAGTTACATCCATTAATCGCTGCGCTAATACACCACAACCACCGACAGCTACTGTTCTTGCTGTGTCACCAATAAAACCATTGAAAGTCACGCCGCAATCCAAGCTGATGATATCACCAAAGTCGACCCGGCGATCCCCCGCCAATCCATGAACCACCTGCTCGTTTACCGAAATGCAGAGATGCGATGGGTACTTTTGATACCCCAAAAATGCGCTCCTCGCTCCGTAACTTTTGATGCGTTCTGCCGCAAAATTGTCAATTTCTCGCGTGGTTATGCCGGGCCTAATAAACGCGCTAACTTCATCTAAAACTTTCGCTGCCAGACGGCACGCTGGACGCATCGCTTCCAAATCCTTCTCGCTTTTCAGCACAATTGCTTTTGGAGGCACAATGCATCTCCAAACTTTAAAAACGGCCTTTGATCCTGCCTTTTTTCATGAAGCCGTCGTAATGGCGCATCAACAAGTGCGATTCCATCTGACGAGTGGTATCCAACATTACCCCTACGATAATGAGCATGCTAGTGCCGCCGAAAAATTGAGACACAATTGGATTAATTCCCATCGCAGTCCCCAACATGATTGGGATCACGGCAATGACTGTGAGAAAAATAGCTCCCGCAAGAGTGATTCGACTCATCGTTCGGTGAAGAAAGTCACTGGTGGCCTGACCGGGACGAACACCGGGAATATAGCCGCCAGACTTTTTCATATCGTCAGCAATCTGTAATTCATTGAACTGGGTCGCCACCCAAAAATATGAGAAAAACAAAATCATTAATCCGTAGAGAACCAGGTAAAGAACTGAACCCGTCTGCAACTGGATTGCCAGGTCGGTAAAAAACTTCAGCTTAAAACTCTGGCCCAGGAAAAAGAAAATTTTCTCGGGAAACATCAAAATAGCTTGAGCAAAGATCACCGGCATGACTCCAGCATAATTAACACGCAATGGCATAAACGAACTTCCGCCCGAATAAACTTTGCGACCAACCGCACGTTGTGCGTATTGAACCGGAATTTTCCGTTGCGCCTGGGTCACTGCAATGACTCCAGCAATCACTGCCATCAACAACAAGATAAGCGCGATTCCGTGACCCCAATTAAACTTTGATTCGATTCCAGACCCCGGAAAAAACATCTCAACAAGTCCCTGCCCTGCCTGGGGAAGCCGAGCTAAAATCCCAATTGTAATAACCAGCGATATGCCATTGCCAATTCCGCGGTCTGTGATCTGTTCGCCGAGCCACATCAACAACATGGTGCCACCACTCAAGATCATCATCGTTTGAATGCGATACCACCAAATCCAATTCCCCTCGTAATAAGGAAGAACAAGTTCGCCTTGAAAACCTTGAAAAACGCGTTCCGCATTCTCCCATCCGATTGCCATCACGAACCCTTGTCCGAGGCAAAGAATCAAGGTGAGATAACGTCCGTATTGAATAATCTTAGCGCGACCGCCTTCTTCTCGGGCGAGTTTACTGAGCTGCGGGATAACTGCCGTTAACAGCTGGATAATAATCGTCGCACTGATATACGGCATGATGCCCAAAGCACCGACCGCGCAATTCTCAAACCCGCCGCCTGTGAAAAGACTATACATTCCCATGAGAGAATCACCGCCTAAGGCACCCGCGCTTTCGAAATACGCTTTTAGCTTGGCGTTATCCAGGCCGGGAGTCGGAATGAGGGCAGCTAACCGGCAAATTGCCAGGACTATAAGAGTGAAAAAAATCCTCGACTTGAGCTCGGGGATTTTAAAGCAATTAGCCAGCGTGTTGGTTATGGCGTTGAACATGCGAAAAAAACTAAGCGCGTGGACCTTGAACCTTTTTGACAATCACTTCACAATTGCCACCGAGCTTCTCAATTTTCGCTTTGGCTGTTGCACTGAACGCGTGAGCCGTCACTTTGAGTTTTTTTGTAAGTTCGCCGCTACCGAGAATTTTAATCCGTTTCAACGTACCATTGGCCAACCCAACCTTGCGTAAGGCTAGTTCGTCAACCGTCGCTCCGTCCTCAAATTGATTGAGGGATTCGAGATTTACTGGAACGTATTCAATCGTGTGACGAGCATTGTTGAAGCCCCGTTTCGGGAGACGGCGAATCAGCGGCATTTGACCGCCTTCAAAACCGGGACGAATAGAGCTGCCCGAACGTGCGGTTTGGCCTTTGCCACCCCGACCTGCGGTTTTTCCACGACCACTGGACTCACCCTGCCCCAACCGCTTGCGGCGATGCTTTGATCCGGGACGTGGCTTTAAATCATGTAAACGCATAAAAATTAAGCTGTGGCTACGATGGGTTGAGCTTCTGCGGGTTTCTCAACCTTCTTTTTGATCTCGATACCGCGACCGCGATAAATGTCTTCGCGCAAACGAAGCTGACGCAAAGCGCCGAGCGTTGCCTTGACAACATTGGCCGCATTGTCGGAGCCAAGCGACTTCGTTAAAATATCTTTGATTCCGGCTGATTCGAGAACCGAACGAACGGTTTTTCCAGCGATAATCCCTGTTCCAGGAGATGCCGGACGCAAAAGAATCTTCGCTCCGCAGAACGTATAATAAATTTCGTGAGGAATAGTTGTATCCTTCAGAGAAACCTTAACCATCGCTGACTTGGCTACTTCGCCGCCCTTACGAATGGCATCCGCAACCTCGCCACCTTTTCCAAGGCCAATTCCCACACGGCCTTTTTTATCCCCGGTCACGATCAACGCGCTGAAACTGAAGCGCCGTCCGCCCTTCACAACTTTGGAGGAACGGTTGATGAAAACAACTTTCTCAACGAGGTCGCCACTTTGGGCTTGGGGTCCGTCGTTACGACGACGGGGTCCGCGATTTTGTCCGCCGCGTCCGCCACCACCGCCAAAACGATTACCACCACCGCCAGGACCACCAGCGGGAGGAGCACTGCCTTCACCACCAAAACTTTTATTTACTTCAGCCACAATTATTTTCTCCTGGTTAATTTAGAATTGCAGACCGGCCTCACGCGCCGCGTCTGCCAAAGCTTTTACTTTTCCGTGATACCGAGCGCCGGAACGATCAAACACGACCGCCTTGATTCCCTTTTCCTTTGCGGCTTCAGCAGCGAGTTTTCCGATGCGCGTCGCAGTCACGACATTTGCGCCAATTTTTTCGGCTTTGCCGACCGCTTTGCTTCTCGTCGAAGTTGAAACAACCGTCTTGCTCGCGACATCATCAACGAACTGGACGTA
This sequence comes from Verrucomicrobiota bacterium, assembly GCA_038316905.1. Taxonomy (GTDB): domain Bacteria; phylum Verrucomicrobiota; class Verrucomicrobiia; order Limisphaerales; family CANJXF01; genus CANJXF01. The sequence continues at coordinate 7,904 of JBBQAX010000007.1, forward strand.
AATATTCTGGTTGGTGAAGCGCACACTCATGCGAGGACGTTCCGCCGTGCCGGTGACTTTTTTACGAATGCGCCAGTGACGAAGTTGCGCCAATCTCTGTTTAACTTGAGTTCTCATTTTTTTGCGTCACGGATTTCGCCGTGACTTAATTGTTATTGAACGGTCTTGCCTTCCTTACGAATAATCTTCTCGTCGGAATATTTCACACCTTTGCCTTTGTAAGGTTCCGGCGGATAATAGGCTCGAATTTCAGAAGCAACTTGACCCACGACCTGTTTACTCGGCCCCTCGATGGTGACCTTCGTGTTTTCTTCAACAGTCACTTTAATTTGGGCCGGGATCGGATAATTGATCGGGTGTGAATAGCCAAGGCTCAAGTTCACAACATTGCCCTGCACGGCTGCCTTAAAACCAACTCCATTGATTTCCAATTTTTTGCTGAAACCAGTGCTGACACCGATGACCATATTGTTCAGCAAAGCACGACCCAAACCATGCATCGCTTTCGCTTCAGCGTCTTCGCCATCGCGGCTAACGACAATTTTGTCGCCCTCAATTTTAAGGCTGGTGCGGCGCGGCAGATCCATCTCCAACTTGCCTTTTGGACCCTGCATAGAAACTTTCTTGCCTTTGACGTCCACCTTTACTGCGGCGGGAACAACAATCGGCGATTTTCCAATTCGTGACATAAAAACTTTCTAAAAATTTTACCAGATGTAGCAGAGCAGCTCTCCGCCGATATTTTTCTTGCGAGCATCGTTACCGGTCATGATGCCTTCGGAAGTCGAAATAATTGAAACACCCAAACCACCGCGAACGCGAGGAATCTCAGTCGAGCCAGTATAACGACGCAAACCAGGCGTGCTGACACGGCGCAAACCTTCGATGACTCCTTTACGACCTTCATACTTTAACTTCATCTTGATCGTCTTCTTAACTTTGCCCTCGACTCCGACCTCGCTCACGTAACCCTCTTTTTTCAAGATGTGCGCGATGCCCTCCTTGATCTTCGAATGCGGCAACTCAACAACGGGCAGCAATGCCTGGTTCGCATTGCGAATCCGGGTTAACATATCTGAAATTGGATCTGTCATAATCTGATAAAGTTCTTACCAACTGGCTTTCGTTACTCCCGGAATCAATCCATTTAAGGCCGCTTCACGAAACGTCAAACGTGAATATCCAAATTTGCGCATATAAGCGTGACGGCGTCCTGACATTTTGCAGCGGTTCACGACGCGAGTAGGACTGGCATTGCGCGGTAACTTGGATAATCCGGCGTAGTCGCCTTTCGCCTTCAACTCGGCGCGAATAACCGCATACTTTTGAACTGTCTCGCGCTTTTTCTTGTTGCGCTCCATCCATGATTCTTTAGCCATAAATTATTTTTTTTCAGCGAACGGCATTCCCATCAGCTTCAAAAACTCCAACGCTTCTTCGTCCGTCGGAGCGCTGGTCACGATCGTGATGTCCATGCCTTGGGTGCGTTTAATTTTGTCCAATTCGATTTCAGGAAAAATAGTCTGATCAGCCACTCCTAAAGAATAATTGCCACGTCCATCAAAAGAGCGAGTCGAAAGCCCCCGGAAATCGCGAATACGGGGAAGCGACGTCGCAACCAAACGATCAAAAAATTCATACATTACCTCGCGCCGCAAGGTGACGCGGCAGCCAATCGCTTGATTTTCGCGCAATTTAAAATTAGCGATGCTCTTCCGGGACATGCTGATAACGGGTTTGCGACCCGTGATCATAGTCAGGTCTTTGACCGCATCATCAATTGCTCCCTTTTCCAACGAAGCACTGACGCCCATGTTCACCACGATTTTTTCCATCTTTGGAACCTGATGGATGTTCGTGTATTTCCGGCTCTCTTTGAGAGCTGGAATCACTTCGTTTACGTATTTTTCTTGGAGTCTAGGTTTCATTTTTCTTTGCTCTCGGACTTTGCCGAGAACTTAAATCGATCACGCTTTCGCAGATTCTTTAGCCGAACGCTTCTTCGATGCATCAAAGTTCGCGACAGAAACCACATTGGAAATGTGAATCGAGCCTTCGCGTTCAACAATGGATCCCTGCGGATTGTTTTGGCTGCGTTTGGTATGCTTTTTGAGCATTTTTGCGCCTTCAACAATCACCCGTTCGCTTTTGCTTTTGACTTCGATGATTTTACCACGCTTGCCTTTTTCGGACCCTGCGATAACAACCACTTCGTCACCTTTTTTTACGTGAAATCTTTTTTGCATAACTCAAATCACTTCCGGCGCGAGAGATATAATTTTCATGAACTTCTTCTCTCGAAGTTCGCGTGCGACCGGTCCGAAAATACGGGTTCCGCGGGGGTTGTTGTCTTTATCGATTATAACGATAGCATTGCTATCGAAGCGCAAATACGACCCGTCTTCACGGCGAATCGCCTGGCGTGTCCGGACGACAACAGCATTCACTACTTCGCCTTTTTTCACCGTGCCATCGGGCGTGGCTTCTTTGATGTGAGCTTTGATGACATCACCAATAAACGCATAACGTTGATTGCGACCTATGACACCAATAGCCGCGGCGCGTTTAGCGCCGGTGTTGTCGGCCACATCCATGATGGAACGAATTTGTAACATAAAATTTTAGCCCACTTTCACGACTTCTTCACTCTTTTCGAGAACCTGCGTCAAGCGCCAGCGTTTCAGCTTTGAAAGCGGCCGGGTTTCCTCAATCAACACAACGTCCCCGACCTTCGCTTCACTTTTTTCATCATGAGCGTAAAATTTAGAGAAGGCCTTAATCACCTTCTTGTATTGCGGATGCTGGAAACGCCGTTCCACACTCACCACAATTGTTTTGGACATCTTGTTGGAAATCACTTTTCCTAAACGCTCTTTGCGCGTGCCGCGGGCTGTTGTCTCGGAGGCCGCTTTTGTTTCGGTTTCAGCCATAATTATTTAGCCGCCTTGTTGCGGAGTTGAGAAATCTGAGTTTCGATACGCGCCACATCTTTGCGCAAAATGCGAAGCCTTGATGGCTTTTCCAACTGGCTGCTCGCCTGTTGCAATCGCAAATTGAACATTTCTTGGCGCAGATCACGGCCCTTCGCCGCCAATTCCACCGCCGTTAAATCTTTAATTTCGGACATCTTCATATTTCGCTCTTAACTCACCTTGTGGCGTGAAATAAATTTGGTTTTGATCGGCAATTTGGTTGCAGCTAAACGCATGGACTCACGCGCAATAACTTCGGTTACGCCGTCGACTTCAAACAAAACGTTCGCCGGACGGATCACTGCCACCCATGATTCGAGCGGACCCTTGCCTTTACCCATTCGAGTTTCCAATGGCTTCTTGGTGAACGATTTGTGTGGGAAAATACGTATCCAAACTTTGCCGCGGCGCTTCATATAACGAGTGACCGCCACACGTGCTGCCTCAATCTGCTTTGTGTCCAACCAGCAACGTTCAATCGATTGCAATCCGTATTCGCCGAACGCAACCGTATTGCCAGTCATCGCCATTCCGGTACGGCTACCGCGGTGCATTTTGCGGTACTTCACTCTTGCGGGCATCATTGGCATAACAAATATCCTGTAAATTATTAAGCAGCGATTGGCGCAGCTTCTTGTTTAAATTCTTTTTTCTCCGGCTTCACGTCGCCTTTGCAAACCCAGCATTTAATGCCGAGTTTTCCATACATCGTGTTCGCTTCGGCGAATCCGTAATCAATATTGGCCCGCAACGTGTGGAGAGGAACACGGCCTTGCAAATATTTTTCAACCCGCGCAATTTCAGCACCACCTAAACGACCGGCGCACCGAATCTTGATTCCTTCCGCGCCAAAATCCATCGCGGTCTGAACGGCTTTCTTCATCGCGCGACGGTAAGAAACGCGACGCTCCAATTGCAGCGCAATACTTTCGGCCACGAGTTGCGCGTCGATTTCTGGCTGCTTGATTTCCTGGATGTCCACGTAAACTTCTTTACCGGTCATCTTGCTCAAATCTTCCTTGATCTTGTCGATCTCAGCGCCTTTACGGCCAATAACAACTCCGGGGCGTGCGGTGAAAATGGTAATACGGCAACGGCTGGCGGCGCGTTCGATTTGAATTCTTGGAACCGAAGCTGTTTCAAGTTTCTTTTTTAAAAGATCGCGAATGATGCGGTCTTCATTCAGCAGTTTGCCAAATTCTTTTTTGTCGGCATACCACTTCGAGCGCCAGTCTTTATTGACGGCAACACGGAGACCAATTGGATTTGCTTTTTGACCCATAAAAAATTATTCGTCGGAAACTACAATCTTCACGTGACAATTCCGTTTCAAAATTGGACCGGCGGAACCACGCGCTTTCGGCGTAAAACGTTTCATCGTCGTCGCCTGACCGGCTACGGCATATTTTACGCGAAGATTTTCTGGTTTTGCGCCGTTATTGTTTTCGGCATTGGCAATCGCGGAATTCAAAGTCTTTGCCACAACTCGCGCTGATTTGCGTGAGACAAATTTGAGAATCGATTGTGCTTCCAACGCTGGAAGCCCTTGGATTTGTCGCACGACTTCGCGCATTTTCTGCGCTGACATCCGCACGTTTTTGGTGATTGCTTGAACTTCCATAAATTATTTCGCTTCTGCTTTCGCCGTGTGCACGCCGTGTTTTTTGAATGTGCGCGTCAGCGAAAATTCGCCGAGCCGATGGCCCACCATATTTTCCGTGACAAAAACTGGATTGAAAACTTTTCCGCTATGCACGCTGAACGTCAACCCGACGAACTCAGGTGTAATCATCGATCGCCGCGACCATGTTTTGATCGGGGTTTTTTGATTTGCGGCTTTCGCTTTAACAATTTTATCCATTAGCGAAGCTTCGATAAACGGACCTTTTTTAATCGAACGTCCCATAATTATTTGTGTTTCATCGGACGACCATCACGGCGAACGAGAATAAATTTGTTGGAGTATTTACGTTTGTTACGAGTGCGGAAACCTTTCGTAATCACGCCCCAAGGAGTGACCGGGTGCCCACCGCCAGAGGTTTTACCAGCGCCCCCACCCATCGGATGGTCAACCGGGTTTTTTGCCACAGCACGACTCAACGGATGAATGCCGCGATGACGACTGCGACCGGCTTTTCCAAGAACAACGTTTTCGTGTTCAGTATTTCCGACTTGACCCAGAGTTGCGTAACAATTTTCGTTTACGCGACGAATTTCGCCAGAGGGCAATTTGATTTGCGCGTAACCTTCATCACGGGACATCAACGTCGCTGCACCGCCAGCCGTGCGAACCATCTGGGCGCCGCGCCCAGGCGTAATTTCAACATTGTGAATCGGAAGGCCAACCGGGATCGCGCTTAACGGCAAGCTGTTTCCAACTTCCGGAGGAGCTGTCGGACCGCTCATCAATTTCTTGCCAACAGTCAAACCAACAGGCGCGACGATATAACTCTTCACACCATCTTTGTATTGCAAGAGCGCCAAGCGAGCCGTGCGGAGAGGATCGTACTCAATTGCGATCACATCCGCTTCGATTCCATGTTTATGGCGTTTGAAATCGACGATACGATGAAATTGTTTGTGCCCGCCACCCCAACCGCGACTAGTGACGCGCCCGTAATGATTGCGTCCACCGGTTTTCTTCTTGATTTCAATCAAGCTCTTTTCCGGATGGGTCTTCGTGATATCATCAAACGACGCTATGGTGATATAGCGCGTCGACGGCGTTAATGGTCTAAAGCTCTTTACTGGCATAAAAAATCAAAAATCCAAATTACAGCCTGGAGTGCGTCGGCCATCAATCCTGTGCCCAGTCGGGCGATCAGTTATCGGTCACGCTGAAATCGCTGCCGTTTTGCCAAACTGCTGGCGTAACGGAGCGCGGAATATAGCAGTGAGTTTTCGCTGCGCAAGAGCTTTTTAGAAAAAAGTTTGCACAAATATTTTTGGCGTAGAAGAGAGAAAGTTTTAACAACGCCCAGGGCTACGGATTGCCGCACTCGCCCATCGAAATCAACATGCGAACCGGTCATCCACCGCTCGAGGAGCTAGCCGATCGGGAGACGGCGGATGTTGGTTCCAAGGAGTATAACCATCACACTTCAAACCTCCCAACAGCGGGCCATCAGGAGACCAACACGGGTGTCGCAAAATTCGAAACCACTGAAATCACAAGAGGCACGCGGTTAGTAAACCTCCTTCTCACCCATTTGTCTGGTCACGGAGATTACAGTTTTTTTTAATCAAATCCCGTTCCAAAAATTTACATTACGCTGGACACTAAAACTTCTGTCGGACAGTGTCTCACCAACACCAATCTGTTTAATTCCAGGCAACAACTCTCGAATTTACAACCCGAATCACCACACAAACTAAATAAAAGTATGCGCTTAAACACCTCTCTAGCCACGGTTCTCATCGGATCTCTGATGTCTCTTCAGACCACCCGGGCGGACATTACCACCGGACTTGTTTTGAAACTGCAATTGAATGAGTCCACTGGTGCGATCGCAACCGATTCCTCCGCAAATGCGAACAACGGGACGCTATTTAATTTCCCTGGAGATGATTCACACTGGACCAATGGAAGAATCGGTGGCGCTCTCAGATTCAACTCTGATGCTTCGAATGACGATGTTGTGACAGTTCCTGAGAATGGAACCTTGAATTTTTCTGGCGGGCTGGCCTTCACTCTGTCGGCGTGGGTTCGAGCATCGGGTGGTCCTCAAACGGATGGTGGCGCAATTCTCGCCAAGGGAACCGGCGCCGGTGGCGAACAATATGTAATTGATGTGGTTGGAGGAAATTATCGTTTTTTTGTTCGAAACGGAACCAATTTTGCCGCGACTGTATTGCAATCCTCGTTTCCCGCCAATGGTTCGTGGCAACATGTGTCCGGCGTCTTCAGTTCTGCTGGTGGCATGATGAAACTTTTTGTTAATGGACAGATCATCATATCTACCAACAATCCGCCGGCGTCTTTGGAAGATACGCCGCATGAACTCAGCATAGGCTCGCGGGAACTCAGCGCTGTTTCGGGTTATAACCTTCCGTTCACTGGGGCGATTGACGATGTCCGGATCTTTAATCGAGCTTTGTCGGATGCAGATGTCCAGGAACTTTATACAGACGCAGGACCGATGGCGCCTGCTTTTGTTTTTCAGCCACAAAGTGTTTCTCGGTTTGCCGGAGAAAGTGCGACCTTTTCCGTGGTGGCGGATGGAACCGTGCCTTTGACCTATCAATGGAAAAAAGGGGGAATAAACATCCAGGGTGCAACCAATCCGGCAATCACGTTGACGAACCTGGTGCTGACCAACGCTGGGAGTTACAGTGTAGGTGTCACAAACTCGGTCAATGGCATTGTGAGTACGAATGCAGAGCTGCAAGTGACTGTTCTTCCAGAAGGAGATTTTACTTCCGGCTTGATTGCTCATTATGCCTTTGACGAAACCACCGGAACGATTGCAGCCGATTCCGCAGGGACGAATACGGCTTCGTTGATTAATTTTTCCGGAGACGACTCTTATTGGGTGACGGGACGCGTGGGCGGCGCACTGCGTTTTAATCCCCCTGGAGACACCATTCACGATGACCTTGTCCAAACCGATGGAAATGTGGTTTTCAACAATCAGGATAATTTCACTTTCTCGCTTTGGCTCAAAATGGTCGATAACAACTCCGGCGTGAACCCGCGTTTGATCACTCCGACCGTGACGCATTGGATGTTGTGGGGCAAAGCGGCGGGAGGAGTAGGCCTTCACACCACGCGCACTAGTTCAATCCCGCAATTGCTCGTCTGGAAACATTTTACCATGACTTACAATCGCGCGGCCTCGACCTATTCTCTTTTTGTTAATGGAACAAAAGTTGTCACGAACGCTACACCGTATGCCAGAGGCGTTCCCGGCTCTGTCCGTTGGGTAATCGGACATGCGGAAAACGTTCTCGGACACGGTGAATATGTGCGTGGTGATTTTGATGACGTGCGAATCTACAATCGTTTGTTAGCGGACGCCGATGTCAAAGGGTTATATGACAATGCCGGGATTTATCCTTTGCAGGTCACGATCCAGCCGGTAGATCGGACGAAGTTTGAGCGAGATAATGTTTCCTTCTCAGTCTCCGCAGACGGAACTCTCCCATTCACTTATCAATGGCAACATAATGGAACCAATATTGTTGGCGCCAACAGCAGCATTCTTGTCGTGAGTAATTTGAATTTGGCCTCGGCTGGGAATTATCGCGCAGTCCTTAACAATGGCGGTCAATTGGTCAACAGCTCTAATGCCGTTCTTCAAGTTCTCACATTGCCCCCCCCAGACACAACGAGCAGCCTTATCGCACACTGGAAATTTGATGAAACCACTGGAAATACGACGACGGACTCTAGCGGAAATGGAAGTTCAGCAACGCTTTTCAATTTCCCTGAGGATAATTCACAATGGGTCACTGGAAAAATCGGCGGCGCTCTTTATTTCAACCGGAACGGAGATAGCAATGATCTGGTCGGCGTAGATGCTCCGTTGGCTTTACAGAACGGCGATCAATTTACATTCACGTTCTGGCTTAAGAGAGATCCCGGCGCAACCGGAGTCAATCCGCGCATCATCACACCACTGATTGATACCGAACATTGGGTGCTGTGGACACCGAATCGCGGGTTAGGATTTTTTACAACCGTTCCCAGTCCGCAACCCAACAGCAACACCTGGAGCCATTTCGCCGTGTCGTTCGATCGAATAGCAGGAACTTATACTCTTTTCGTCAACGGCAAACGCGAAGTGACCGAAGCTGGCGGTTATACACGAAGCAATCCCTTCGCGCTTTCATCGCTCTGGATTATCGGCCACGCGGAAGTTGCTTCGAGACATACAGACCCGTGGCGTGGTTTCATGGATGACCTGCGCGTTTATAATCGGCTCCTGACGGTGAGCGACGTGGAGCTTTTGTACTTTACCGATTCCACTGTTGGCCCGCCGATTTCCCTCAAAAACAATGGCGGTTCAATCTCTTTGTCATGGTCTGCCGTTGCACCGGGTTACGTGCTGGAAAATTCAGGTTCGCTGGGAGCAGATGCGAGTTGGGGTGTTGTTTCGGAAACGCCCACCGTTGCCGCGGGCTTGAATACCGTAACAATTAATTCGCAAGTTGGGACAAGGTTTTATCGCTTAAACAAACCGTGATGTTTCAACCATCAAAAATGAGAACTTTTTTGAAAGCGGGCGCTTTCACCTTGATCGAGTTGCTCGTGGTCATTGCCATCATTGCAATTCTGGCCGGGTTGCTTTTGCCTGCTTTGGCAAAAGCGAAAGACAAAGCGATTCAGACGCAGTGCCTGAGCAATCTGAAACAAGTCAGCCTGGGAATGATTCTTTATTGCAGCGATAACCGTGATCGAACTCCGAATAACAATAGCGTGCCTGGTCAAGCTATCTGGTGGTGGTATAAGGAATTGATCAAACCTTACACGGGCGTCAAAAACGCCACCAACACCGATCGCGCTTTTCAATGTGGAAAAGATCGGGGCTGGCTAAGTCGATGGGATGGGAATACGGGCGGCGGCAATGGTTACAACAAACCGCACCATCAAAATCGAAATCTAAATTTCAGCAGTTTTGTTTTCAACGGTGTGGATTCCGATGGAAATACTAATCATCTTCTGAATGTTCCGTTAGCCAACGTCAAACGCCCCACGCGAACAGTGATGATGGCGGAATGGCCCATTCATTGGGGCTATTCCTGGCATAAGAATCAAAAATACGGCACTTTAGATCAGCCTCACAAAGACGCCGTGGTGGACGTGGGTTTCGTCGATGGTCACGCCTCCTTTATCAAACTTTTCTACAGCCCGTTTCTGGGAGATCGCGTTTTCACCTATGCGACCGGAGCTATCCCGCAAAGTTACAACTATCAGTTCGCACCGGATTGAATCTGAATGAACTCTTGTATGTTCGGACGGCTTAGTTTTTTCGGGCTTTTACTTATTCTGGCCGCCTGCAAACCGAGCGGCGTGGATGGAGTGTTGGATGTTACCGCCGCCCTTCGCAAAGTTCTGGCGGTTGAAACGGCGCAAGCCGCCACGGCCAGCAAACAAGTTATTTTGCTGGCTCCGAAAATCGCCCAAGGCCCTGCCGCTTCGCTGGGGGACGAATTCAAGGCCGCTTTGAAAGCGGAAGGTTTGTCCGTCGAAGTCCAGCTCGTCGATCTAGGTGATCCTATGAGTTATGGGAATTATGGATGGAAGGCCGCAGACTTTTTTGAGGCAGTGCAAAAACATGCTGGAGTGGGCGCAATCGTTTCTCTGATTGGATTGCCAAAGCTTGGTGCAAGCGATCTGGCGAGAGTCCCGGCCAATCATCCGCCTATTCTAGCCGTCGCCACCCGCCAAATTGGATTGGCACCGGGAGTTTCCCCGCCACCGGGCGCTCTAGAACAAATGTTGAAGACGAAAGTAGTGCAAATCGCCATTGTGGAAGGCACCGGAACGACGGTCGGCAAAAGCGATAAAGCCTACAAAATTTTCGATCAACATTTCCAAATCCTGCGCGCCACTCCGTGACGATTTCCACCCTGTGGGTGTGAGGTATTCTAAGTTTCTCGAAAAGATCACAAATTTTGCTTTTCAATTTCAACGAAACTGAAAGTCACTCCAACCAGCAAGGCTCAACAAGACGATCTCCATTATCGAACTTCTGCGTTGGACTCTGCTGCCGTTCTTGCGATTATGTTTTATCCATGATTTTTCGTCCACTCGTCGTTCTCGTTCTTGCACTTGCCTTCGCATCGTCCGCCCGAGCAGACAGCACCGTCGTTTTCAGCGAAATCATGTATTACCCCGCCACGAACGAGGTGGAACGCGAATGGGTGGAACTTCACAATCTCATGGCGGTGGACATGGATCTTTCCAAATGGTCACTGGCCGGCGGCATTAATTACACGTTCGCTGAGGGGACAATTTTAGCAGGTGGCGGCTTTCTGGTTGTTGCGCTTTCCCCTTCCACATTGATGGCGGAAACCGGGCTGACGAACGTTCACGGGCCTTTTGCGGGACGTCTTTCTAATTCGGGCGAAACTCTGGAATTGCGAAACAATAATCAACGCGTGATGGACGTGCTTGAGTATGGCGTCGATGAGAAATGGCCCGTCGCGCCTGATGGGGCTGGTGTTTCGCTGGCCAAAAGAAACCCTCTCGCCGCAACCGCCATTCCGGAAAACTGGCTGGCCAGTGTGGAAATCGGCGGAACTCCCGGTGCGCCAAATTTTCCGATGATTTTACCCAGCACAAACACAGTCACGATCGTCGCGATTGAAAGTGATTGGAGGTTTGAGGACTCAGGAATAGATCTCGGGATTTCATGGCGTGAAACAAATTTCAATGATTCGGGTTGGTCATCGGGCAACGCGCTTTTCTATCGAGGAAATGCACTTTTACCCGCCGCCAAAAATACCCAATTGTCAGCGGGACGAACCACGTATTATTTCCGCAAAACGTTTCCATTCAATGGAGACGCTAATTCGCTGCAGGTCCAACTCCGTTCATTGGTTGATGATGGTGCGGTTGTTTACCTAAATGGAACGGAACTCACACGAATCAACATGCCTGGAGGCGCGATTAATTATTCGACTCTCGCGAGCGCGCCGATCGGCAACGCCGACTTTGCTGATCCAATTGTAATTTCAGCGAACCAACTCGTTTTTGGAACGAATCTCCTCGCCGTCGAGGTTCACCAGGCCGCGACTTTCGACGGCTACCCCCAAGCTGTGTTGAACTCATCGCCAATTGCTTATTGGCGATTGGGCGAATCTTCAAATGCAGCGAGCGATTTCGCGTCGGCTCCAGTTGCGCCGCAGTCCGGTTTGCAGAACGGAATCTTTTCGGGAGTTGCCACGACCAATTTGACGCAAGCCGGTCCCCGTCCCGGAAACGTTGTCAATTCACAGGCGGTTGCAGGATTTGAGTCGGATAACCGCGCGCCGCATTTTTCAGGAAACAACGATGGAGGCGACGACGTTCTGACGATTAACGATTCTGGAGTTTTTAATTTTACCCAGACACGCGCGTTCTCGCTGGAAGCTTGGGTAAAAGGACCATCAGCACAGGAAGTTGGAGCGGCGATCATTGCAAAAGGCACAGGCGGTGGCGGAGAGCAATTCTGCATTGATGTGCCGAATGGAGCGTATCGCTTTTTCGTGCGCAACAATTCCGGCTCACCGGCCGCAACAGCGGCGAACTCCGCAGTCGGTCCAAACGATTCCTGGCAACATATAGTTGCGATTTACGATCAAGCGGCTGGGGTAATGCGTTTGTATGTAAATGGCGTTTCGGTGGCCAGCGCCACGCCGCCCAGCACGTTGCTTAATACAACGCATGAAGTCAGCGTTGGCTCCCGAAAACTAAGCGCCTCCAGTTACAATTTAAATTTCGACGGCAACATCGATGAAGTCGCCATCTACAATCGCGCGCTGACCACGAATGAAATTCTAGCTCATTTCGATGCCGCATTTGCTTCAGGCTCCGGTTCCGGCGTGGACACCAACGATGTCGTGTTCGGCCTTGATCTCTCGACTTTGGAAACCATTTCCGCGACGACGGAAGTCAAAGTGCTTTTCAACGAATTGGCCTCGGCAACGAATTCATTCTGGTTTGAGCTGTTCGACAACGGTCCTTCCAATGTGAATCTGGCTGGTTATGCAATTATGAAAAAGGGAGCCGTCGATGCTGAATATATTTTCCCTCCGCACACGCTTGCCCAAGGCGCGTTTCTCCAACTGACGACGAACACTCTTGGATTCAGCGTCGCTCCGGGTGACCAACTCTTCTTCTACAACGCGAGCAAAACTAAAGTTCTGGATGCTGTAATTGTGACGGCAAGTTTGCGCGGACGTTTTCCAGATGGCGCAGCTGCATGGCTTTTCCCAAATGCTGCAACACCCGGTGCTTCGAATAGCTTTGTTCTTCACAGCGAAATCGTAATCAACGAAATCATGTATCATCACCGCGCGGAATCTGTGACCAATGATTCGCCCGAAGCATGGATTGAGCTTTTCAATCGTGGCAGCAATGCGGTGAATCTAACGGGTTGGAAATTTGATGAAGGAATTACCTACAATTTTCCGAGCAATCAGGTCATCGCGGCTGGTGGATATTTGGTCGTGGCGAAAGATGCCGCTTACCTCAATTCACTTTATCCCGGCATCAACGCGATCGGGCAGTTCAGCGGAAATCTTTCCAAAGGCGGCGAACGTCTTCTGCTAAAAGACGCGAACGGAAATCCCGCGAACACAGTTCATTATTTCGATGGCGGACGCTGGCCAGAAAACGCGGACGCAGGCGGATCAAGTTTGGAATTGCGCGATCCACACGCCGACAATTCTAAAGCCGAAGCGTGGGCGGCGAGCATCGAAGGAACAGAATCGTCGTGGCAAACTTATACTTATCGCGGCGTGGCGCAGACTCCTATCGCGGGACTGCCGGATTTGTGGAAGGAGTTTCAATTCGGCCTGCTCGATGGCGCGGGAGAAATTTTGCTCGACGACATCAGTGTGATCGAGAATCCCGATACTGCACCGATCCAATTTATTCAGAATGGTTCATTCAACGGCGGAAGTTCCAGTCACTGGCGGTTTCTTGGAAATCATCGGCGCAGTCGCGTCGAAGCCGAGACGGGGAATCCGGGCAACTCTGTTTTGCACCTCATCGCCAGTGACCAAACGGAATATCAGGGTAACCAAATCGAAACCACTTTTGGCAATAGCGAGAGCGTGGTGGACGGGCGAATTTACGAAATTTCTTTTCGCGCAAAATGGTTGGCGGGAAAAAGTTTGCTGAACACACGCCTTTATTTCAATCGATTGCAACGCACGACGCAGTTGGCAGTTCCCGCATTGAACGGAACCCCCGGCGCGCAGAATTCTGTTTGGACGACGAACATTGGTCCCACTTACGCCGAGTTGAATCATTCTCCCGCCGTGCCCGCTGCGGGTGAAGCAGTGAAGATTTCTGTAATCGCGAACGATCCAGATGCGATTGCGCAAATGAAACTTTGGTTCGCAGTGGATGGAAATTCATGGAGCAGCATTCCCATGAATTCTTTTGCGAGTAACCGATATGAGGCCACTTTGCCGGGAGAATCGCCTGGAACATTGGTGCATTTTTACGTTGAAGGACGCGACGGCTCGAACGCGGTTTCTTATTTTCCGGCAGCGGGAACCAACTCCCGTGCATTGTACCGCGTGAACGATGGTCAGGCAGTTTCTTCGCCACATAATTTCCGGGTGTTGATGAAGCAAGCCGACGCAAATTTCATGCACAATGTAACCAATGTTTTGAGCAACGAGCTTTTGGGAGGAACCGTAATTTATAATGAGCAGGAAATTTTTTATGATATTGGCGTGCGGTTGAAGGGCAGCTTTGTTGGACGAAATGTTTCACGAGTTGGCTTCAACGTGCGTTTTGATCCCTCGCAACTCTTTCGCGGCATCCATGACAAAGTCGCGATTGATCGGTCGCAACATTCCGGAGTGGGTCAAGGCGAGATCATTGCCAAACACATTGCGAGTCATGCGGGTAACATTCCCAACATGTACGATGATCTCGTTCAATTTATCGCGCCGCGCGCGCAGGATACGAGTCGTGGACAATTACGCATGGCGGGATTCGATGATATTTTTCTCGATTCTCAATATGAAGACGGCAGCGATGGTTCGATGTTCGAGTTTGAAGTTATCCGCTATTCATCGGCCACCTCCGACGGCACACCTGAAGGAATCAAACTTCCGGGCGGTGGTGGTTACGTGAATCTGGACATCAAAGATTACGGTGATGACAAAGAGGTGTATCGCTGGTCTTTTCTGCAATCGAACAATCGAACGAAAGATGATTATTCACGGATGATCGCGATGGCGAAAGCGTTCAGCCTGACGGGAACCAATCTCGACGCGCAATCGCAACAAACGATGGATGTCGATGAATGGTTGCGCGTGTTCGCTTACGAATCGTTGCTGGGCGTTTCTGATGCGTATTTCACCGGCGGGAATCGCCACAACTTTCGGATGTATGTTCGTCCTGAAGATCAAAAAGTTTTGGCGTTTCCGTGGGATTGGGATTCGTCGTTCAGCCGCTCGACGACCGCGAGCCTCGTCGGAATTGATAACTTCGCGAAGATCGTCAATTTGCCCAACAATCTGCGTGCCTACTCCGCGCATCTTTACGACATGGTTTCTACCACGTTCAACCCCGCTTATATGACGCGTTGGACGCAACATTATAGCGCGTTGGCGGCCCAGGATTTCAGTGGCATTCTGAATTACATTGGTCAACGTTCCGCTTACGTTTTGAGTCAGCTACCAACCAATACGCCTTTTGCCATCACCAACAACAACGGTGTTAATTTTGCGGTCAGCACGAATCAGATTATTTTGGGCGGCACGTCTCCGATTCAGGCGCACACAATCCAGATCAATGGCATCGCATATCCACTTTACTGGAGCGCCCTCACCAATTGGAGTCTCACGATCCCTCTCAATCCCGGCACGAATCCGATCGTCGCTCAAGGCTATGACGCGAGCGGAAATGCCATCGCCACCGCCAGCGATAGCATTTCTATTTTCAACTCTTCTTCTGGCGTGCTTTTGCCGGTGATCGTCAATGAATGGATGGCCGACAACGCTGCGCCAAACGGGTTTGTCTATCCAGGCGATGGAACCTATCAGGATTGGTTCGAGCTTTTTAATCCCAACAACGCGCCGGTGGATTTGTCAGGTTTTTTTCTCACCGATAATTTATCTCAGCCGACAAAATGGCGAATTCCAACTAATACCGTCATCGTGGGAAAAGGTTTTCTGCTGGTGTGGGCCGATAGCAGAACCAACTTGAATGGCATGGGGACGAATGGCGATTTACACGCGAGTTTTTCGTTAGCGAAAGGCGGCGAAGCCATTGGGCTTTACGGAACAAACGGCCTGACACCGCAATCGACCGTGACCTTCGGCGCACAAACGGAAAATGTGAGCAAGGGATTCTTTCCTAACGGAGATACCAACCGCGCTTATTTCATGACGAGCTTCACGCCTCGCGCCGCGAACATTCTGCCATTACTACAATTTGGCAACGTGTCCGTGGTGGGTGGGTTTCTTCATTTGGAATGGGCTGCAATTCCCAACGAATCTTACCGCCTGCAATTCAAAACTAATTTAGCCGACGTCGCCTGGATTAATCTTGGCTCAGACGTCGTTGCGACCGGCGGTTCAATCCGTTTCACGAATCAGATTGGTGCCGATCCACAACGCTTCTACCGCGCATTGCACGTCGAATAGTTGGGGTTAATTATCGCGCGATAAACGCGGGCTTCCGAAAACTTGGCAGCACCTGGACCGCGCACTTGAGAACGCGTTGCTGATCGGGGTTTTCCGCATCGAAATTCCAGCTCCTGCACGGATTGTTTTTACATCATCCATGGCTAAGACTCTGCGAAGGTGAATTATTTGACCCTCATTCAATTGCTTGAACGTACCTTTTCCGAATCGGAATTGAACTTTCTGAAAACGCAACCAACCTTCGTGGAGTGTTTAACCGGAGTCATGAAGGTTGAAATTCTCATAGCTGAATCTGCATCACTCATAGGCACCGAACACGTTCGAGCCTAAAGTCGAACCATCTGATACCGTGCAAGGCTGAGTCATTTCCGAGCGACTGAAAAACCGCAACCAAGAGCGAAGAATTTTCGGCAGTTGCCGAAACAGTTCAGCACCCTTCCCTCTTCAAAGCTCCCCGCAGTTTTCCCGGAGCTCCAAGGAAACAGCATGATGAGTCCGCGTGGTTGTTGATCCTATGTTGCCTTCTCTAACTGGCTTTGCTCTCGCGAATCCGCTGCGCCACCCGCTCCAGTGGCAGCTTTGGAAAAAGGTTGCCTTGGGAATCACTCCGAAATTACTCGCCCAAAAATCTTGATCTGAGATTGACGCGACGGATTCTCACGTCTTTATTGTGAACCCAATGTGCCGAACGGTTCTTAACCGGAACGCGTCTTCCACATTTTATATAAACATGATAAAAAGTAACTTCTTTGCTCTGGCTGCCGGACTCATCTTTTTTACAGCCTGCACCACTGCTCAAAATAATCGCGCTGAATCGGGTTTCACTTCCGTGTTCGATGGCAAAACGCTCGATGGCTGGACGTTCGTCGGAACCGGGAAAAAGTATCTTGTGGAAGATGGCAAAATTGTCGCACCGCAAGGCGTCTCCGGTGATTTATACATAGACAAACAATTCTCTGATTTCGTGTTGCGCCTAGATTACAAATTAACCCCGGGCGCCAATAACGGCATTGGGATTCGCGGTCCTCTGGGCGGCGGGCAACTGGCGTTTATCGGAATGGAAATTCAATTGATTGACGATGCTGCTCCGAAGTATGCGGACATTAAACCGTGGCAAAAAAATGGATCGGTCTATGGAGTGGGTCCTGCCAAACCGGCATTGACCAAACCTGCCGGCGAATGGAACCAGATGGAAATCACGGCGGCGGGAAGGAGAATCAAAGTTAAAGTTAATGGGAAGTTGGTTTCTGATGTTGATCTGAATTCCATCAAAGACCCGGCGCTTCTGCGTCAACACCCGGGCATGTTTCGCGATAGCGGCCATATCGGTTTGCTTGGGCATCATGACAATGTGGAGTTTCGCAACATCCGCGTGAAGCAACTCGCGCCAGTCCTGTCTGTTTCCAGTCCGCTCCGGAAGAATCAGACAGCTCCTGCTGGATTCACCACACTGTTTAATGGCCGTGATCTGACCGGCTGGAAAGGCCTGGTGGCTGATCCGATCAAGCGCGCGAAAATGACGCCCGAAGAACTCGCGAAGGAACAAGCCAAAGCCGATGAGGTCATGCGGCAGAACTGGAAAGTGGAGAATGGCGAATTGGTCTATCGCGGAAAGGGTTTTGATAATCTTTGCACGGTCAAGGAATACGGCGATTTCGAATTGTTGGCCGACTGGAAAATCGAACCGAAAGGAGACAGCGGGATTTATCTTCGCGGCAGTCCTCAAGTGCAAATCTGGGAACCGAACAGCGGTGGATATGATCGCGAACATCCCGGGTCCGGCGGGCTTTATAACAACAAAACTCATCCCAGTTATGCATCAAAACATGCGGATCATTACGTGGGCGAATGGAACCGGTTTCGCATTCTGATGGTGGGCGAAAAGGTTCACATCTTTCTGAACAATCAATTGGTTTTGGATAACGTAACCATGGAAAACTTTTGGGATCGATCCCAGCCGATCCTCCCGTTCGGCCCTATCGAATTGCAGGCGCATCGAGATCCCGTTCGTTTCAAGAATATTTACGTTCGCGAAATTCCACGCAGCGAAACAAAGAAGAAATAGTTCTCAGCGAATTCAATCGTGTTTATTCGAGATTAAGAATTTATGAACAATCAATTCACTCGCCGTCAATTCATCACAAGAACAACCGCCGCGAGCGCGGGCATCTTCTTTATTGGCAAAGCGAGCTCGTTTGGACGCAACAAAATTTCGCCAAATGAAAAATTGAATATCGGCGTAATCGGCACCGCTAATCGCGCTGGTGCAGATCTCAACGAGGTATCCTCCCAGAACATCGTCGCCCTCTGCGACATCGACGATAACTACCTGGCCAGCGCCAAAAAAAGTTACGCCAGCGCCAGAACCTATAACGATTTCCGGAAGCTTATCGAACAAAAGGATATCGATGCGATCGTCATTGGAACTCCCGACCATACGCACGCTGTTGCAACCGTTGCCGCGTTGAAAAGTGGTCGCCACGTTTATTGCGAAAAGCCACTAACACATACGATTTCTGAAGCGCGGATCGTTGCCGAAACGGCCCGAAAAGAGAAACGCGTTACGCAGATGGGAAACCAGATTCACGCCAGCAATAATTACCGCCGCGTGGTCGAAGCAATCAAAAGCGGCGTCATCGGGGACGTGCGAGAAGTTCACGTTTGGGTGGATGCGGTTTACGGCAACATCGGTAAACCAGAAACCGCTCCGGTGCCGCCACATTTGCATTATGATCTTTGGATCGGGCCGGTTGAATCCCGTCCTTACAGCCCGAAATATCATCCGAAAGATTGGCGAAGTTACTGGGCCTTCGGCGGTGGCACGATGTCGGATTTTTGCTGTCATCACATGGATCTTTCCCATTGGGCGCTTGACCTCCGATACCCGCTCACCGTCGAAGCGAAAGGTCCGCCGGTTGATGACGTCGAAGTTCCAGTCTGGATGATTGTCGAGTTCACATATCCCGCGCGCGGGGCAAAACCGCCGGTGAAATTGGTCTGGTATCAAGGCGGGAAACGCCCTCCATTTCCAGAATGCTCACGCGAAAACTGGGCCGATAACGGGACCTTGTTCATCGGAGAAAATGGAAAGAAGCTACAATCAAGTTACGGCACGCACCGTCTTCTTCCTGAAACAGATTTCGTCGGATTTGTCCCGCCGACACCTTTCATCCCCAATTCAATCGGACATCACGAAGAATGGATTCTGGCGTGCAAAACCGGTGGGCCAACCACGTGCAATTTCGATTACGCAGGAGCGCTGAGTGAAGCTGGTTTGCTCGGGAATGTGGCTTATCGCGTGGGAAAGAAAATTGAGTGGGACCCGAAGAAATTGCGCGCGAAGAATTGCCCTGAAGCCGAGCAGTTTATTCAACATCATTATCGCAAAGGCTGGAAAATATAAACAGGTGAAGTGACTTCTATGCGGCAGTCTTATGACTGCCGCATTTTTTTGGATCCAAAAGGGACAATGGCAAAGTCATTTTATCTCGCCCGCTAATCGATCAAGAATCTGACGATGTGCGCTTGAGAACGCCAACTTCTGCAATTCCGAAACAAGCAACCACTGCCCGCCGGGAACTTTATTTTTGTCGCCCAATGAAGCCTGAAATGCGTCGAGCGTGATGCGGTATCGGGTGATCGAATGTTTAATGGTGCAGAGCGGAGTGGCGTCGGTCGCAATTTTGAAAAACTCATTACTGGAGAACGCGTGGTCCGCGGTTAGTTCCACATTTGGAAATTCCCAAAGGTTGGCATTTACAACTTTCACCGGACGCTGCTGGACCAGAAAACGGCCTTTCTTTTCCACGACAAACGCCACGAATCGCCGCTTGGTCGGTTGGCTTCTTTTCTCTAATGCGGGAAGTTCTTCGATTCGATTATCGCGATAAGCGACGCACAATTCGTTCGCGGGACATTCGGCACATTTAGGGAGACGAGGCGTGCAAACTAACGCTCCCAATTCCATGAGTGATTGATTCAGGAAAGAACAGTTTGTTCCGAGTGAAGTGTTCTTCTGCGAAATCTTTGCGTCCGCCATTGAAACTAAAGCGCCGGCCAATTTCCAAAGTTGTTCGTTGGTTGTTTGGTCACGCGGATTGCCCGAAATCCCAAAAATCCGCGTCAAAACCCGGATGACATTTCCATCGAGAATCGGGGTGGGCTGGTTGAAGGCGATGCTTGAAATCGCTCCCGCGGTGTAGCGCCCGATTCCGGGGAGCGCGATGATTTCATCAAAATTGATGGGGAATCTCCCACCAGATTCTTCGCAAACCATTTGGGCGGCTTTTTGCAGATTTCGGGCGCGCGAGTAGTAGCCAAGGCCTTCCCAAAGTTTCAAAACCTTCTCGGGTGGTGCTTCAGAGAGAGCTTGCACGGTGGGCAGTTCGCGCATCCAACGTTCCCAATATGGGATGACAGTTTTTACCTGGGTTTGCTGCAACATGATCTCTGAAATCCAGATCGCGTAGGGATCGCGCGTTCTGCGCCAGGGCAGATCACGTGCGTTTTCGGAAAACCATTTGAGCATTTGCGAAACAAGCATCGGCAACATTTCGGCCACTGGCATCTCGTTCTTAATTTTCGACTTTGTTGCGGGACGCATCACTCAGAAGATAGGCGTTTGTCCTCGGCGCGAAAAAGCATAAAAGCCGCTCAACGCGCAAAAGTTTGATGTTATTTCCGTTGTTTGCGGATATTAGATTTATCACGTGAAATCACTCACTTCCTACACCTGCAAATTGACGGACGCACAAGCTGCGTTATTGCGAAAATTTCTGGAGGAAAACCAGTTTGAATTTCGAGAGGTTCCTTACACCAGATTTGCCGGAGCCAGGGAAAAGCTGAACGTGGTTTTTTATGAGAGTGGAAAACTGGTGGTGCAAGGAAAGGGAACTCAGGAGTTCGTGGAATTCGTCGTTGAGCCACAGATTCTCGGCGAAGCAAGGCTGGGTTACGAGGCAGTCCTGAATCCGGATTTGCTGCTGCCACGCCTTGGCATTGATGAAAGCGGCAAGGGAGATTTTTTCGGACCATTGTGCGTCGCCGGTGTTTACGTGAATGAAGCCGTTATCACTGCATGGAAAGAGGCGGGAATTCGTGATTCAAAAAACATCTCCAGCGACAAAAGAATTGCAGAACTTGCGAAAATCATTCGCGAGACGCCGGGTTGTGTGACGAGCGTCGTTCCCATTGGCAATGAAGCTTACAATCGCCTTTATACGAAAATGCGGAGCGTCAATACGTTGTTAGCCTGGGGCCATGCCCGCGTAATTGAGAATTTGATGGGCCAGCAACATCGGATGAATCCACCGCCGGTGAGAGCGATCAGTGATCAATTTGCGGCTGATAAATCTACGGTTGGAAAAGCGATCATGAATTTGGGGAAAGAGATCGAGTTGATCCAACGGCATAAGGCCGAAGAAGACATCGCGGTGGCCGCGGCCTCTATTCTGGCGCGAAACGAATTCGTGTCGAGGCTCGCAGCTTTGGAAAAAGAATTCGGAATGAAGTTTCCAAAAGGCGCTTCGGCTGCGGTCGATGCTGCGGCCAAAGATTTTGTCGCCAGGTATGGCGCGGACAATTTCTCGAAAGTGGCGAAGATGCACTTTCGAACATCACTGAGGGCACAGGGATTACCGGAACCTGCGAAGGTTGCGTGGAAACGCCAAAAAAAAATTGATTGAACTCAGTGAGGAACGCAGACAAAGGCTTGACCTTGCTGGCTCAACTGCCGAGTCTGCCGATTGAAATCAAGAACGCAAAATGCCAATAATTCGTTTTTAATATGCCCGGTTTACAACAGTGGATTCATGCAATGGAGGAAGGCCGGGGAGCGACGATTATCAAGACCTTCCTGGCGGTTTTCGGATTCGTCGCGATCGCGATCGCTTACAATTTTCTTTGTTTCAAGAATTTTTATATTCCTGAGGCGATGGACACGGCTCAACTCGCCCGAAATATGGCCGAGGGAGAAGGCTACACCACGGATTTCGTTCGACCGTTAAGCATCCATCTCTTGCAGGAACATCGTGCGGATCGTAGTCCGATGTTGAAGGCTCCGCATCCTGATCTCGCCAATGCGCCGGTTTATCCTCTGATCGTGTCGGCGTTGTTCAAAGCGAAAGCCATGAACTACAACATCCCTCGAAAAGCTGCCTTCACGACTTATCAGCCTGAACGTTGGATTGCAGGGTTAAATCAATTTCTGTTTTTCTGTGCTGTTCTCCTGGTCTTTTTCATCGCGTTCCGACTCTTCAATTCAACGATTGCATGGATTTCCGCTCTCGTTCTGGCGGGAACAGAGTTGCTGTGGCGTTTTAGCGTTTCCGGCTTATCGACCCAATTGCTGATGGTCCTGGTTCTGGGAGTCGTTTATTGCCTCGTTCGAATGGATGAGTGGCAACGCCAGGAAGCTCCTTCGCTGAAAAAACTGCTCGGCTTCGGAATCCTCACTGGCGTATTGGTCGGTTTGGCTGGATTGACTCGATACAGCTTTCTTTGGCTCATTCTTCCCACCTTGCTGTTTGTTCTGCTATTTACACCGAGATACCGCATCAAAGTCCCGATCGTCGTTCTACTGTCGTTCTTGATCGTCGTCGCTCCCTGGATCATCAGGAATCATTCGGCGAGCGGAAAATTATTTGGGATTTCGACCTACGCAATTCTCGAGCAAACAGCGACATTTCCTGAGAACACGTTGCAACGTTCACTCACACCAAATTTCGAGAAAGTTACCGTAAAAAATCTGACGACTAAGTTGTTCGTGAATACCCATGACATCTTAGAAAATCAGGTGCTCAAACTCGGGGGAAGCTGGGTGGCGGCGTTTTTCCTGGCGGGATTGCTGGTGCCGTTTCGCAATCCTACCGCAGTGCCGTTGCGCATCTTCCTGGCCTCATCGCTGATTTTATTTGTAATGGTGCAAGCCTTGGGACGGACTCATCTCAGCGACGTCTCGAAAGTAGTTAATTCAGAAAATCTGCTCGTGGTTTTTGCGCCGGTCGTTTTCATCTTCGGCGTAGCGATGTTCTTCCTGCTGATCGACCAGATCAAGTTGGCCACGCCAATCAGAGTCAAGATGAGTTACGCTGCCTTCATTGTGGCAGTCTCAGCGCCTCTCCTGTTCACCTTGCTTCCACCGGGCAGCCGCCCGTTTGCCTACCCGCCATATCATCCGCCTTTGATCCAGGAAACCTGTTCATGGATGAAAAAGGACGAACTAATGATGAGCGACGTGCCGTGGGCACTGGCCTGGTACGGAGACCGACAATGCGTGGCGTTAACCCTGAATCGCGAAAAAGAATTTTTCACCCTCAACGACGATATTAAACGCGTGCAAGCGCTTTATCTCAGCCCTCAAACGACCGACGGCCGATTCCTTTCGCAGATCCTGCAACCGACGACTTGGGAGCAACTGGCCTTTCAAGCCGTGGCGCGCGGCGGTGACGCAACCGGTAATTTCCCCCTGCGAAGTGAGCGGAAGGAATTGATGCCGCACCACCTTTTTCTGACTGACTTCGACCGGTGGAATCTTCCTAAAAACTAAGTTTACCCATTGGTTGGAAAACAAACGCCCAAGCTGAACGAACGAGCTCAACTCCTCGAATGGTTCGCAAATAGAGCCAAGTTCTTTACAACGGTTCCACAATCCCATTTCCTCGCCTTCAACAACCATTCATATCCAATGAAATTCTCGTCCATTACCCGCGCCTCAATTTTCTCTCTTATTGCCGCCGCATCGCTCGCCCGTGCGGCTGATGATTACGTTCCAGGCCCCGATTCCAAACCGCAGGACGGCGTGCCTAAAGGTGAGTTGATTAAGTTCACGTTCGAGAAATCTAAAATCTTTCCCGGCACCACGCGCGAGGTGAGCGTTTATGTTCCCGCGCAATACGATCCCGCGAAGCCCGCGTGTCTCTACGTCAATCAGGACGGCGTGCAGTGGAATGCGCCGGTCGTGTTCGATAACTTGATTCACAAAAAGGAAATGCCGGTGACGATTGGCGTGTTCGTGATGCACGGACGTGTGAAAGCTGCCGACACCAACGCCGCGCTCGACAGATTTAATCGCAGTTTCGAATACGACGGGCTGGGCGACAGTTACGCGCGTTTTCTCCTCGAAGAATTGTTGCCGGAAGTCGAAACGAAGAAAACTTCCGATGGTCGCGCAATTCGTTTTTCCAAAGACCCGAACGACCGCGCCATCGGTGGATCGAGCAGCGGCGCGATTTGCGCGTTCACCGCCGCATGGGAACGGCCTGATGCGTTCCGCCGCGTGTTCAGCGCGATTGGCACTTACGTCGGTTTGCGCGGCGCGCACGAATATTCCACGCTCATTCGCAAAGTTGAACCCAAGCCACTGCGCATTTTCCTGCAAGATGGTTCCAACGATCACAACATCTACGCGGGCGATTGGTGGATGGCGAACCAGATGATGGAACGCGCGCTGGCATTCGCCGGTTACGAAGTTGAACACGCATGGGGCGATGGCGCGCACAACGGCAAACATGGCACGGCAATTTTTCCCGATGCGATGCGCTGGCTCTGGAAAGATTGGCCGCAACCGGTGAAAGCGGGCGCATCGAAAAACGCCACGCTCGAAGCGCTTTTGATTCCCGGCGAAGATTGGCAACTCGTGAGCGAAGGTTACAAATTCACCGAAGGCGCGGCGGTGAATTCCAAAGGCGAAGTTTTCTTCAATGACGTTCGCGACAGCAAAACCTACAAAGTTTCGCTCGATGGAAAAGTGACTGAACTCGTCGCCGAATCGAAGCGCGGCAATGGACAACATTTTGATTCCGACGGACGACGCATTGTTGTCGCGACGGCGGAATCGAAAATTGTCGCTTACGATGCAGAA